>DAOVXW010000016.1 GCA_030635945.1 Dehalococcoidia bacterium | reverse complement strand
CGCCCTTTTCAATGGCGGCATAGGTAGCATAACCACCGACAAGCGGGCTGAGGATGCGGCTGGGCAGTCCCATTGAACCCATGGCGAAGGCTATAATATTCACTTCGGGAAACTGCGGGATGAGTTTCAGGATAGCGAGGTTATCTTCATCATTACAGGCGCAGGTAACCACCTTGCAGATGTCGGCGCCGGCAGCCAGCTGCCTCTTTATTATCTTTTTAAGGTTTTCAAGGGAGGGTGTTTGATTTAAATTGTGAAATGATAGAAGGCACTTCGCCTGTTTTTTAACAAGCGGTACGACCTTTTCCAGGTTCGGCGTTGCCAGCTCGATATCAACGATGTTTGCTCCCAGTTGAATTGCTTTAAGCAGCTCCTCTTTTCTCCTGGCTTCGCTGTCCTGCCAGTTGCCGCCCTCTTTTTTGATGCGGTTCCAGGCAATCCATGGCTTCTCAAGCTGACGGGCTACATTCTGCCAGTTATCGCCGATAAGATCTATGCGCACCTCAAAAAGCTCTACCAGCGGCTCAACAGCTTTAATCGCCTCTAAATCACTATTAATAATGGAAGCGCAAATGGCGGGCTTTTTCATTTAACCGCTTATAACCTCCTCCACAAGGGACATATTTACCTCATCGGTGATAAAGACTTCACCTATCGCTTTGGGTAAGACGAATCTAACTTTACCACCGGCAATCTTCTTATCGTGTTTCATTGCCATTATTATTTTCCCGGTATCAAGCTCGGGCATTATTAGCGGCAGGTCGGCACCTTCCAGTATGGATTTTAACCTGATTAAATCACCATTTTCGAAGTAGCCCAGTTTTTCGGCGATTTTGGCTGCCACCATCATACCGATGGCAACGGCATGACCGTGCTCAACACCAAAATCGGATACGGTTTCGATGGCATGGCCTGCGGTGTGGCCGAAGTTCAGGATATTTCTCAAGCTCATATCAATCTCATCCTGAATTACGACACTGGCTTTAATACTCGCCGAACGGAAGACAACTTCTTCCAGCGCAGTATCATCAAGCGCCTTTATTTTACCGCGGTTGTTTTCGATAATGGTAAAGAAATCGCTATCTTTAATAACGGCGCTTTTAATAACCTCGGCCATGCCGCTAGCAAATTCATTTGCTGGTAGCGTCTTTAACGTTGCCGTATCGGATATAACCAGCACCGGCTGGTAAAAAGCACCGATTTCGTTTTTAAGTTTACCGTGGTTTACCGCCACCTTGCCGCCGATACTGCTGTCAACCTGTGCCAGTAGCGTCGTCGGTATCTGAACCAGCGGCACACCGCGCATATAGGTCGCCGCCACGAAGCCGGCAAGGTCGCCGATAACACCGCCGCCGAGAGCCAGAATAGGCGTTGTCCGTTCGGCATAGCAGTCACCAAGTTGTGTATAAAGCCGACCGGCAACATCAAGCGACTTCTGCTCTTCACCATCGGCAACAGTCAGTATAGTTACACGGAAGCCATCGGCTGATAGTCTCTCTCTTAATGTATTGCCGTATAGCGCCTGTACTACGGGATTGGTGATGATTATCAGCCTGTCATTAAAGCCGCAATATTTCAAAAGCCTGCCGGCCTGCCCGAGCAGACCAGTGCCTATCAGGATATCGTAGCTTCTATCACCCAGTCTGACATTAACACTTTTCATTTATTATACTTTAGCCTTTTTGCGGTGAGATTGCACCGTTGTGCTTATTTCCCTGCAGGTATCAATAATCTCCTTTAGTTCGTCAGGAGTTATCATCTGCTGGGCATCGACTTTAGCCTCCGCCGGATTATAGTGCACCTCGATTGCAAGGCCGCTGGCTCCGGATGCTATGGCGGCACAGCTCATATCAAAAATAAGATCGCGGCGGCCGGCAGCGTGGCTGGGGTCAACCAGTATCGGCAGATAGCTTTCCTTCTGGATAACCGGCACTGCCGCCAGGTCAAGGGTATATCTGGTGTAGCTCTTGCCCTTGCCGACGGGTACTATACCTCGCTCGCAGAGGATAACATCCTTGTTGCCTTCTGCGACTATATATTCGGAAAAGGAGAGGAACTCTTCGATGCCGGCACCAAAATGCCGCTTGAAAAACACCGGTTTACCTTCTCTGGCTACCTTGCTTATCAGATCCTGGTCATACATATTCCTGGAGCCTATCTGTAATATATCAACATATTCGGCTATTAAATCAGCCTGCATTTCACCTCTTACCTCTGTCATAACCGGCATTTCAAACATGCGCCCGGCTTCACGCAACCAGCCCAGAGCCTCCCTGGCCTCTTCGTCGCCAAGAGAGCCCAGCCCCTGAAATGAGTGAACGGAGCTTCTCGGTTTGAAGATACCGCCTCTCAGTATATCGGCGCCGGCTGCCTTTACCTCTTCAGCGATGCGGAACAATTGTTGTTTGCTCTCTACGGCACAGGGCCCGGCAATAAACACCGGCTCTTCACCACCGATTCTGATGTCGCCAATCTGTACTATACGGCTCTCATCCTTGCCCTCAAAGAGATCGCTATACTCACGGCTGATGAGTTTATAGGGTATCTCCACCATCTGGGCTTCTTTTACCCCGGGTAGAACAGCCAAGTGGGTAAAGGATATCCTGCTTTCATCGCCAACAAGGCCGATAACCGTTCTGAATTCTCCCCTGGAAACATCAGCCCTTAATCCGTGCTTCTTTACCTCCGCTACCACATTCTTAATATCTTCCGCCGTAGCATCCTTTTTCATTATAATCATCTAACCCTCCTATTATTATGTCTATACCCGGTAATGTTCGGGTTTTGTATAAATAAAAATCCTCCCAACCGGGAGGATTTTTGATCTAGTAAATGTTGCTAAAGTTAAATTTACGCTTCGGAGCCTCCCGGATGCGGCTGATGCCGCCAGGAAAATGTAAAGCAATAATATACGTAGCTGTAAAATCCGCGAGGTTCAATACTTATCGACATTTTTAATTCTAACCTTCTTATAAAGACAATATCACGTAGAATTATATTTTGTCAAGTAATCATTGATATAAATTATTTAATTCCGATAGCTTTAAATCATTGACATTAACCATATATATATGATAAGGTTCCAGTTAAGATTTGTTAGTTCACTATAGAGGGATTGATTAAGCAAATCCAAACACTGTTTATCAATCCTTGTGGCTTACAAAGGATGAGCCTAGGCTCATCCTTTAGGTTGTGTGCTAATTTAAGGAGGAGAGTTGCCCACAGTTAATCAACTGGTACGCAAGGGGCGGAAGTCGGTTAGCAAAAAATCAAAGACACCGGCGTTACGCTTTAACTATAATGCCCTGAAAAACAGAATGGTTCGCCAAAAAGTGGCACCGCAGAAACGCGGGGTCTGTATTCAGGTAAAAACAGCCGCACCTAAAAAACCGAACTCAGCACTGCGCAAGATTGCCAGGGTGCGGTTGAGTAATGGCATGGAAGTAACGGCCTATATCCCGGGAGAAGGGCATGAGCTGCAGGAGCATTCAGTAGTCCTGATTCGTGGTGGGCGGGTGCCGGATTTACCCGGTGTCCGATACCATATTGTAAGGGGAGCACTGGATGCCAATGGTGTAGAAAACCGGCGGCAGGGACGAAGCAAATACGGCACCAAAAGAACTAAAGCTAAGACTGAGAGCTAATAGGTACAGGAGGCAAAATGCCAAGGCGAGCGCCAGCCAAAAAAAGAATAATATTGCCTGATGCAATACACGGCAGTGAAACCGTAGCCAGGATTATCAATAAGGTAATGCTGAACGGAAAGAAAACAACTGCTGAAAGAATTGTTTATAAGGCATTGATAATTATAGAAGAGCGTGAAAAGAAGGAACCGATAAGCATATTAAAACAGGCGATGCGCAATACCACCCCTTTGCTTGAGGTCAAACCACGGCGGGTCGGCGGTGCCACCTATCAGGTGCCGGTGGAAGTGCGGGCCGGCCGCGATACAGCCCTGTCTATTAGATGGATACTCAAGGCTGCCAGAGCCAGAACGGGCAAGTCTATGGCGGAAAAACTGGCGTCTGAGCTTTTAGATGCCTCGAAGGGGCAGGGAGCAGCAGTTAAGAAACGAGAAGATACTCATAAAATGGCGGAGGCTAACAGAGCCTTTGCTCATTATAGATGGTAAGGGGTTTCCAATTAGCAGTATTAAGATTATAGAAAAAGGGTCAAGAACTAAAATGCCTAGAAGTTTTCCTTTAGACCATGTACGTAATATAGGCATTATTGCTCATATTGATGCCGGTAAGACAACCGTAACCGAGCGTATTCTGTATTACACCGGTAAAACATATAAAATCGGCGAGGTGCATGAAGGCACCACAGTAATGGACTGGATGGAACAGGAAAGACAGCGCGGAATTACGATAACCGCAGCGGCAACTACCTGCCACTGGAAAGAGCATCGTATTAATATAATTGATACTCCGGGGCATGTTGATTTTACCGCCGAGGTTGAGCGCAGTCTGCGGGTTCTTGATGGAGGGGTTGTCGTTTTTGATGCTGTAGCCGGAGTTGAAGCTCAATCAGAGACTGTATGGCGCCAGGCTGATAAATATGGCGTCCCCCGCATTTGCTTTATTAACAAAATGGATCGGGTGGGCGCCGACCTTTATCGTTGTTTATCAATGATTGAAGAGCGGTTGCGTGCCAAACCAATCTTGGTGCAGTTACCTATAGGCAAAGAAAGCTCATTCTGTGGAATTATTGATCTTGTAGAAAGAAAAGCCTGGACTTATGATGGTAAAATTGACTCAAAATCCCAGGAAATAGAAATACCGGATGAAGAGAAGGATAAAGTAGAAAGATACCGCCAGATTCTTATTGAAAAGCTGGCTGAAGATGATGACCACATACTGTCAACCTATCTTGAGGGTTGTGATATTGCGGCTGATGATATAAAAGCAGCCTTGAGAAAGATAACCCTGGCAAATAAGGGTATACCCGTTCTCTGCGGTAGCGCTTTAAAAAATAAGGGTACCAGGCTGCTGCTTGACGCTGTTATAGATTATCTACCGTCACCTCTTGATATGCCACCGGTGACAGCAATTCATGTTAGAACAGGCGATAAAATTACCCGTATTGCCAGCGATGAAGCCCCGTTTGCGGCGCTGGCATTCAAAGTAGTCGCCGACCCGTTCGTCGGAAGGCTTGTTTATCTGAGGGTTTATTCAGGCAGGATCAAAGCCGGGGCGCAGGTTTATAATTCAACCAGGAGCAAAAAAGAGCGCATCGGGCGGCTGATGCTAATGCATGCCAACCGTTATGAGGAAGTAAACGATGCCGATACCGGTTCTATTGTAGCTGCTATGGGGCTTAAGGAGACTTTTACCGGGGATACGCTAAGCGAGGCTACGCAGCAGGTGATTCTGGAATCCATCATTTTCCCGGAACCGGTATTATCTGTTGCCATAGAACCCAAAACAAGAGCCGACAGGGATAAAATGGGAGAGGCTTTGCAGAAGCTGGCTGAAGAAGACCCGACATTCAAGGTGGCTTACAATGACGAAACCGGACAGACGGTAATTTCGGGTATGGGTGAACTCCATGTAGAAGTTATTATCAGCCGGATGCTTGGTGAATACAAGGTATCAGCCAAGGTGGGTAACCCACGCGTTGCCTATAAAGAAACAATAAAAACTTCGGCTAAAGCTGAAGGCAGGTTTATCAGGCAGAGCGGCGGGCGTGGCCAGTATGGCCAGGTCTCTATTGAGATAGAGCCTGTTGAACGCGGCAGCGGATTCAAGTTTATTGATAAAATAAAGGGTGGTGTTCTGTCAAAACCGTTTATTCTAGCCGCTAAAAACGGTATTAAAGAAGCGATGGAAACCGGAGGCTCTGCCGGCTACCAGGTGGTTGATGTTCAGGTTACTCTCTATGATGGCAGTTATCATGAGGTAGACTCTTCTGAACTGGCTTTTAAAATGGCCGGTTCCATGGCATTTAAAAAGGGATTCAACCGGGCCCATCCTGTCATACTTGAGCCGGTTATGAAACTGGAGCTAATAACACCCGGTCAGTTCCTGGGTGATGTAGTTGGTGATGTAAGCTCAAGGAGAGGGCGCATTGATTTGATAGAGACGCGTGGAGAAACCTCCACAATTCGTTGTAAAGTGCCCCTGTCGGAGACATTCGGCTATACCACTGTTCTGAGATCGCTGACACAGGGGAGAGCGACTCATTCTATGGAATTCTATCAGTACAGAGAGTTGCCGGCTGAATTAGCCAGTGAGCTTAGAGATAAAGCAATCGGTAAAAAATAATTAATCAAAAGGGTTATAAATGGCAAAGCAGAAAATACGCATAAAACTAAAGGGATTTGACCATAAAATACTGGATCAGGCAGCCCAGCAGATAGTGGAAGCACTGGAAAGAACGGGTGCCGTTGTTACCGGCCCGGTGCCGCTGCCGACTCACATTAAAAAAATGGGAGTCATCCGCTCGCCTTTTATAGATAAGGACTCGCAGGAGCAGTTTGAAATCAGAACGTATAAGCGGTTGATTGATATAGTAGAAACCACTTCCAAGACGATAGATGCTTTGACAAATCTGAATCTACCGTCCGGGGTTGGCATAAATATTAAATCATAGATAACATCGGTATGTATTATGATAAACGGAATTATTGGACGAAAACTGGGAATGACCCAGATATTTGCAGAAAATGGCAAAGCGGAGGCAGTAACGGCAATCGCTGCCGGACCGTGTACCGTCATACAGGTTAAAAAAGATAGTAAAGAAGGTTATAACGCCGCCCAGCTTGGTTTCGGCGAAGCAAAAAAACTTAAGTCTACCAGAAAAGGACACCTTAAAGAAATGGGAAACTACCGCCATCTTAAGGAAATAAGACTGGCCGATACCGAAGGTATTAAGGCGGGAGACAGTGTTGCCGTCAGTCTGTTTGAAACCGGCGACAAAGTCGATATCACTGGTATATCAAAAGGCAAGGGATTTGCCGGGGTAGTTAAACGTTATAACTTTGCCGGCGGGCCCAAAACCCATGGTCAGTCTGACAGACATCGCGCTGGCGGATCTGTCGGTGCCGGAACATCTCCGGGGAGAGTGTGGAAGGGAACGCGTATGCCGGGGCATATGGGTAGTGAGCAAGTAACGGCACGCAAGCTGGAAGTTATTCAGGTTGATAGCGAACGAAATATCATGCTGGTCAGGGGGGCAGTCCCCGGGGCCAAAAATGGAATATTAATTATAAAAAAGTCGGGTAAGTAAAATGCAAGTTCCTGTTTATAATATGAGCGGCGAAGTGGTGAAGCAGATAGACATTGACGATAGCGTCTTTGCCGTACCGCTTAACGAGGCTGTGGTACACCAGGCTCTGGTGAGACAGCTGGCTAATGCCCGCCAGGGAACTGCCAGCACAAAGACACGCAGCGAGGTTGCCGGCAGCAAGCAGAAGATGTATAGGCAGAAGCATACCGGGCGAGCACGGGCGGGTAGTGTAAGGTCGCCATTACGCCGTGGCGGTGGTGTCGCCTTCGGGCCAAAGCCGAGGAGTTATCGCCAGTCGATGCCAAAGAAGATGCGTCAGCTGGCTTTGAGATGCGTCCTGTCGGCCAAGGCAAAAGAAAAAGAAATGATGGTTCTTGAGGAACTAAAGATTGATGAACCAAAAACAAAAGAAATTGTGAAAATGTTTGCCGCACTGGGAGTGAAATCCTCGGCAATTATTGCTACCAGCGAGCCGATGGAAAATGTAATTAAATCGGCGCGTAACATACCCGGTGTTATCACGGTTCCATCCAGGCTGCTTAATGTAGTCGATATTACCGGACATAAACTGCTGCTGATAACCGAGGACGCAGTACGGCAGATTGAAAAACTATGGGGCAAGGAGACGGCTTAGGGTTATGCATGTATATCAGGTATTGCGCCGTCCGCTGATAACAGAGAAGACTTCACAGCTTCAGGCTCTGGGCAAATATGCCTTTGAGGTAGCGGATGAAGCCAATAAAAATCAGATTAAAGAGGCTGTGGAGAAATCCTTTAAAGTGGATGTAACCGCGGTGAATATAATATCGGTACCCAGCAAGCAACGCCGATTAGGCAGGCAGCAGGTACTGACATCGCCCTGGAAGAAGGCAATCGTTACCCTTAAAGCGGGTGATAAAATAGAATTATTTGAGGGAGTGTAGCATCCTCTAAAGAGGAGTTATAGTAAGTAATGGCACTGAAGACATATCGTCCGACTTCACCCGGCAGGCGGGGCATGACTGGCTCGACCTTTGCGGAAATTACGAAAAGCAAGCCGGAAAAATCCCTGCTCATGTCGTTGAAAAAGAATGCAGGGCGTAATAACCAGGGAAGAATAACTGTAAGACACCGTGGCGGCGGCGCCAAGCGTCGGCTGCGTATTATTGATTTTAGGCGTGAGAAATATGGTATTCCAGGCAGGGTGGCGGCAATTGAATATGACCCCAACCGATCAGCGAATATCGCCCTTATTTTCTATGTTGACGGCGAAAAGCGCTACATTCTGTCCCCTCAGGGACTAAATGTTGGAGATACCATAGAATCAGGTGAAAACGCCGAATTAAAGCCAGG
>DAOVXW010000059.1 GCA_030635945.1 Dehalococcoidia bacterium | reverse complement strand
TGACTTTCACAACATCCTTAATAACTAATTGTGGTAAGCACTGCCGTAATTCCCGATTACACCCAGGGTTCCGCGCACGGGAAGGAGGAGGTGCTTAATTAAGCTGTTGGGTGTCTGAATCCCCCAGCACCCTGGTTTTCCCTGGCAGTGCTTACCACAGTAGTCTTGCATTACATTAAATCTCTCCCATAACTCAATAAACCGACATTTGACTAATATTTTGTTTTCTCTATAATTAATAAATGAAGGTAGCATGAAAGTTGCCTCACCAGGTTTGCTTTTTGTTTTACCTTCTTGGAGGCGGTATCTTAACATGCCGCCTCTATTATTTATTAACTGTCAGTAGCTATTCCTATTACTCTTTATACAACTCCTAGTTATTTTTAATAATAAAGCAAAGGGCTTAGTATTTTACCTTACGGTATTTTCTAAGCCCTTTGTATATTAGGTTACTAAATGTATTGTAAAAAGTATGTTCTAATCTAGGGGGTTGGGACTGGTAACCAATCTCAGCTCTCACGTCAGCGCTATTGACTAGAAAATCGAATCTTAAAATATCTCCCATTATCCACCGGTTGAGGTGATGAGATTTCAAGTCTGGTCTAGTGTACAGCTCTATCTTACTCTTGTCAAGACCTAACAACAATACTGTAATTTTTATAGGTACTGGTGACAAACTTCGATAGCACAGGTAAAGTTTATATCGATACCCTCATAGCAAGTTCCGATTTCAATGGTAGATTATGGCATTCATTGCAGGAATGTTCGCTAATTAACTTTATGCTACTTCCGATATTTCGTTATATCGATAAGACATAGGGCGCAATCCTCAAATAATTGCCGAGATCCAGGTGCCCGAGCCGGCGGCTGACACACAGCACGTGTTTATCAAATGGTCCCAAAGAACAGCCATAGACTTTGCCGAGGCAAGCGTGGCTATTGCCGTAAGCTCATCTGCTGCCAGTATCGTACTGGGCAATGTGGCGCCGGTGCCCTGGAAGGCAACCGAAGCCGAGGCTGCCGTAGCAGGCCAGACTATCACTGAAGCTGTAGCTGAAGCTGCCGGTGAAGCAGCTGTTGATGGCGCTTTTGCGCTACCGGCCAATTCCTATAAGATACAGCTAGCGAAAACTCTGGTAAAGAGAGCGCTGCTGGCCTAGTTATAAAGTAAATACTAAGGGTTGGCCTTATCTAGGGGTGAGGGGTTTATGCTTTTCGGCATAAACCCCTCACCTTCTAGCAATTCGTCTTTAAATTACTATTTTTATTTGATATAATACCCGTCAGGAGGTGAGAGAATGAAAAACAGAGTATTTAATGCTTATGCCTATTTGAAAACTAAATTGTTTACTGCCTCCGTCTTTTTCACTCTCGCAGTTATATTGTTCGGTGCCGTTACCTATATTCAGCTCACCTGTCCTGTATGCGAAGGTACAGGTTATATAACCGGAGTCGGCAACCTTGAGATCACCGAGGTTAAACCTGAACTTATTGAACATAAGGTTGTTGGGCTAGAGTGCGGCTGGGACTTTGAAACATATAAATATGACATTACAATGTTGGTAGAGAATAATACTGGTGCTCCACTCTACGGATTGGTTGAGATTACCTTCCATGACCCTGATTCAACACGTATAGTGTATATTGAGGTGGATGATGAGGTCGAAGAAGCGGTAGAAATTGCAGGCGGCATAATAGCGGCCGATACCATATTTATCGATGAGATGACCCATGGAACCGAAGCAATTGTCGAGGCTACCATAGTGTTTGATGGTATTTCGCTTGAACAGCTTGGTGTAGAGACTCACCTGGTTAAGGTTCATGCAGCCAATGAGTTTATATGTCCCTTCCATGACGAAGGCGAAGCATACAAGGTAACCCTTACTGAATGGCTCAGGTTGAGGTAGGTTTCGATGAAATTAAAACTCGGTTCGTATCGGTTATTTGCAGTTGGCATCATAATGGGGCTTTCAGCAGCTGCAATTCAAGCCTATTCTTTCCAGATTCAGCCACCGGAGGCTTTTGGCCTGGCCTTCGTCGGGCATCCTAACAATTTATTCGGCTGGATAGCAAATAATCTTCCCTGGGTAAACACTCTGGTAAACTTTCCGCTGCATGAGGCATTCCTTATATATCCCCCTCTAACTATAGTCGGCGTTTTTATCGGTTCCGGTATAGCCGCTGCCAGAAGTAAGGAGCTTAAACTACGGCCAGGCCCGGTCAGGAACAGATTCGCAGCTGTTCTTCTCGGATTCCTGGTAATAAACTTCGGCCTGCTTTGGGATTGTGATATCAGAACTGCCCTGCTGGTTGGCTACGGTAGTGTTCTGGGATTAATAGCTCTTATTGCCATTGCCGTCGGGGTGATACTTGCTACTGTATATCTGAGGGCAAGAGCCAGAAGAGGAGCCCTTTAATGGAAGCAATGATAGCGACACTGGTCGTCGGTATTTTAATAGGCTATATGGGACAGAGGACAAGATTCTGCCCCATAAGCGGCATTAGAGACTACTTTATGATCAGGGACTCTGTAAGGCTCAAGGGATTGTTTGGAATTATCATCGGAGGCGCCATCGGGTATACTCTATTCGGATTTATAGGAGGAGATATACCCAATTTCCCACTAGGTTTAGAAGACCTGAATTCAACAGGACTACTGATTTCCGCCATAGTAGGCGGCCTTGGATTGGGCTTTTTCTCGGTTTTCGCTGAGGGTTGCCCCTTCCGACAGCACGTAATGCTTGCCGAGGGAAGGCAGGGAGCCATGTACTACCTTCTCGGCTTTTATTTAGGTATAATCTATTTCAATTTTGTCACCATTAAGTGGCTGGGACTTCTCCTCGGTATAACAGGTTAGCCATTAAGATAAGGTGATGAGGAGTAATAAATTGTCAAGCATTCTCATTGCTGACATGGAACTGTCGCTACTAAAAAACCAATAGCAATGAGGTTAATTCTATATTAAAGTAATGAATGAAAACAATAATAATGGGTTACTTAGCTCCCTTAAGAGCAGGCTGGAAGAAGAACCGCAAAGGATAGCGGAAACCAGGAAAAGGGGCAAGAAGGTTGTTGGTTATTTCTGCCCCTATGGTATAGAGGAATTGATTCTTGCCGCCGGTATGCTTCCGGTTCGCCTGGCATTTGGCGGTGAAGTTGAACCAGCTTCGACCGGAGAGGAATTCCTCAAGCCCCACAGTTGCCCTTTTGCCCGTTCTTGTCTGGGATATAAAAAACTTTCTACCAATTTTTACTATAACTCCGTTGATGCCGTCTGTGTTGCCCATACCTATGACAGTATGAGAAGAATTCAGGAATACTGGGAGAAGCATTTTAACCTCCCTGTCTTCTCCCTTGGTATACCGCAAACGCACAACGTCTTCCGCACCAAGCCGCAGTCTATTGAGTATTTCAAGAACGAATTGGAGCTATTGCGAAAGAGGTTGGGGAAATTCAGGGGCAAAATTATTAGTGATGCGGAAATTCGCAAGGCTATATCTCTATGCAATAAAATTAGAAAAAAGCTGCTCATTTTCTATAAATATCCCCAGGATAGACGTTCACCGATTGAATGGCGACAGGTATTGCAGATTACTCAGGCCGGTTTGTTGATGGACAGAGACGATTTTCTAAAAGAACTGGAGAAGATAGAGGATGCCCTGCGGCACAGGAAGCTGGAGGAAATATCCCCTGATACAAGGCCACGCTTGATGATAGTTGGCAGTATTATAGGGATCGGTGACGAAAAAGTCCTGGATATTATAGAGCAGGCAGGTGGCAACATAGTGGCTGATACTGTTTGTACCGGCTCCATGTTCGCTCGTAAAAAAGTGCCTGCCTTTGGTATTATGGAAAAACCGATTGATACCCTGGCGAAGAGATATCTGTATAGCGTCCCCTGCCCTTTTATGACCGACAGATCAAGAAGGCTCAATCGTATGGTCAAAATCGCCAAGGACTATAAAGTGCACGGTCTAATCTACTATAACCTTAAATTCAATGAAACCTGGAGATCGGAATTTAAATCTACTAAGGATATCCTGTACCGAAATTTATCAATACCCGCACTTCTTATTGAGACAGGCTATTCTCCGTTAGATACGGATATTATAAGGGATAAAGTTGAAGCATTCATTAAGCTGATTGGTGGATAAATATGAAGATTGCGAATTTACCCGAATTTAATGGATTACGCTTCGACAGCGAATTGAAGTCTTTTAATGACCTTATGTCTCTTTTCCTTAGTTCAGCAGAAAGGGTTAAAACATCAGGAAAAAAGTTGGTGGCGAAGGCACCCCTCTCCCCAGTTGAACCCATCTACGCCGCCGGTGCTCTGGCTTATGACTCCTATACTCACGAAACAGTTATGCACACGTTAATGAAAGAGAACCCGGGCCTGATTAGCAAGGCGATTGATGCCGGGCTGAGCCCGGATTCCAACCCCTGGAATCTAATAATGACAGGGGCCGTTGTCTCTAAAAAGAATGTGGCTACTATAGATGCTTATGCAACCGCCTGCGGATGCTACGATGACCAGATAAAGAACGCCTGGCAGCTTATGGCTGGAACTACCAGTGCACCTTTATATTTCTGGGAAGTCCCCCGGTTTGACGCTGAATCTGAAAAATGGGCAATAAAGTTTTTGGTTAAGGAACTTAAGCAGTTTTTCGAATGGTTAGCCATCCAAACCGGCCATGAAGTCACAGAACTTAGCCTTACAGAATCAATAAGACTTGGCAACCTGCTGAGGCAGGACATCATAGAGATAACGCAAATGCTCCAGCTTCCCGATGTTCCAATTTCAGCCCTGGAATATTATTTTGTCCAAACCATGATAGATGACTATGCGCAAGACCCTGAAATACTTCATGATAGATACAAAGCTTTGATTCAGGAACTAAAAGAAAGGGTGTCACAGGCGAAAGCTGCTCCCGGCATATCCGGTAAACCGCTTAGAATCTACTTCATGGGAGAG
The DNA here is from genome assembly GCA_030635945.1 of Dehalococcoidia bacterium. Lineage (GTDB taxonomy): Bacteria > Chloroflexota > Dehalococcoidia > Dehalococcoidales. The sequence continues at coordinate 40 of DAOVXW010000059.1, read as the reverse complement.
GAAACACCGGCGTTCAGGATTTGGAACGCTATCGAGGACT
>DAOVXW010000147.1 GCA_030635945.1 Dehalococcoidia bacterium | reverse complement strand
CGGTCGGTAGCGGTAAACGTTGTGCAGCCGGGTATCGGCATTAACGGCGGCCGCTCACTCGGCGTGCTATAAACAAAGCCTTCGGCAGGGGGAAGGCTGGTAGTAGCAGTAGGTGTGCTGGTATTGACAGTGCTGGTATTGGTGGTGGTATTAACAGGCGTGCTGGTAGTAGTGGTAGTACCCGTCGTAGTGCTGCTATTTTCGGGTGAGCCACAGGCCGAAGTAAGCGCCAGTGAGGCTATTGCCGTCCCACCCACTACCAGGCTGGCTTCTTTCAGAAACTGACGCCTGGTTACCGTTTCTTTCTTTCTTAATTTTCCAGACATATCATCAACCTCCTCGTAATGCTTGGGTACCTAGTTTATTTTTACCGATAAGCTCATTTGCGCAAGAAGGTAAAAACCGACACCGATAAGAAAAAGACCGGAGATAAGGCGAAGCGGTGTTTCAATCTTATCCATAATTTTTGTTGTTTTACCCAAACCTACGCCAAGCATTACAGCCACCATAGGAAAGGTATAACCCAGTGCGAATAAACCAAGTATAAAAGCACCCTGCAAAACCTCTCCACGCAGTGTTGCCAAGCCTAATACGACTGGAAGTTGTAATGGTGAGCAGGTGGCGGCACAACCGGCTGATGCCACGCCGGCGGTAAGCCCGATTATGGAAGCACCTAGCATGCCACTGGGGACCTTCTTCGGTGCAAAGTTGAATTCGGGAAGCCGAAAAGGCAGAAAATCCAGCGCCAGGAAACCGATAAATATGGCTACAAGGCCAATTGCTTTTAGCCCATAAAAGCCAAATCTACCCGTTAGATCCTGTAAGCTTCCACCGAAGTAGCTCATCAAAGCTCCGAGAAGCATCAGCGCAGCTACTGAAGATATGGTAAAAGCAGCGGCAGCCATCAATAACTTACGCCGCCCTCCGCCTTTACTGGCACCGGTATAACCGATAATCACAAGCATAGCGGGAATGCCGCCACAGGCTGCGGTGGTTACAGCGCTGGATATCCCGAAGAGAAACGCCGCAACAAAGGCTAATAAACCAAACTGATCGCCTTTGAGGATTTCTTGGATCCAATCTTCCATATTACTGCTCCTCTCCTATTACTGAATAAATACAAAATTAAGATAGGTTTCGAAAATAGCGCTCAAGGTAATATCCTCACGGATAGTCCATTGAAGGTCAGGTTTAGTTTCGTCGTGGTGTTGCACGCGTACAAGCACGGTAGGAGTGGCGGCAGATTCGTCTTTGGGTAATATGTATGATCCAACGAATATATTGTCCGTGGTTCGTATTTTGTCTGCCGCTTCCATCACAAGGTCGGTAACCGAATCATTTAAAGCATCATCTATCCCGGGTGTTATTATAAGTATGCACTTATTAGCTGAAAGGAATGCCTCACTGCGGTCCTCAATAAACTGGGGAGTAACCGTGTTTACCGGTGGTGTGGTTAACGTTGGCGTGCTGCCCGATCCATTATCGTCTACCCTGGTAGTCTCATACTTTATAATGGAATTGGTGGCAACAGCTATAGCTGCCACTAAAGTAACTGTAAAAATAAGTGTCCGCCAGTGTTTTCCACGCGGGAACCATTTGCCCAAAATTGAAGACGATGCTAAATCATCTTTCTGGTTTTCAGGCTCGGATTCGTCATGTTCGCTCATTTCTTTACTCCTTCTATTGTTGAGTTTTTCACGCCATACATTAACATCCCGGCATGCATTAACTTATCTTTACCGATTAAATCATCTTCTAGCAGTGGCAGGCGAATAATAGGTGCCCTAAATCTCCTCTTCATCTCCAGTAAATATTTTTCCTGCATTGCCTTTCTTTGTTGCCAGTACTCATTGGTTATTATTGAGCTGGGTAAAACCATATTCGCAATCACCAGGGCGGTCTTTATACCGATTTCAGATAATTCATCCATTGCCCGATGAGCCTCTTCAATGGGGGTGCTTTCTGGATACATAACAAAACTGAATGTAGTTTTTCTTGCATCCTGCATCATATCTATTACTTCGCTAAAATGAGACTTGGTCACTTTGTCTGCTTCGGATTCCGTGGTTGTAAATATTTTAATTTCAAGCTGCTTGTTCCAATCAACCGGCAGTTTCAGTAATCGAAGGGTGTGGCCCGTAGGCGCTGTGTCAAATATCATTATTTCATAATCTTTGAGGACGGCAAACTCAATAAATTTCTCAAAAGTTGCCATTTCCTCAGTACAGGGGGAATTCAGCTCCTCCTCTACTGCCATAACTCTTTTTTCATCGTATTTTTGTCTTATTTCAGCCAAGACCTTTTCTTTATATTGCTGTGCCGCCTTAGGCGGATCGATATGTGCTACCCACAAATTTTCCTCGCCGTTTATAAGGGTTGGTTCATCGGAAATATCCTGCTCGAATACCTGTGCCAGGTGAGAAGCAGGGTCGGTGGCAATCAGGATTGTTCTATACCCCTGCCTCGCTAACCAGAGGCTGGTAACAGCGGCGATCGAGGTCTTGCCGACACCGCCCTTGCCGGCGAAAAATATCGTCCTTCTAAAGCCGTTTTGAGGTCTCAAAAGCTGGTTCGTGGCTGAATCTATAGCCGGATATTCCTGTATAGAAATATTCTGGTTTGTTTCCAATATCTGTGGTGTGTAGCTATCCAGCCTTATCGGATTTAAGAAAAGCATCTGTCCAATTTCCAATAATGAATCTTTGCCTTTTACCTCGCCGGATTTGAGCTCTACAAGTTTGGTTGGCAAAGAATAAGTGTCCTTAATGGTGCGCAGGGACTCCTGCTGTTTGGCAAAACGGCGCATCATGAATGGGCTATCGCATGCACTTTGCGGGTAGATACCATTGACGATTAATTCCTGTGATTTGATCCCCAGCTTGAAAAGCTCTGCAATGGAACGTGTCGTCTCATAAATCGACGTTGCCTCCGGACGTAAAACGAAAATAAAGGTCGTTTCCTCAGGATTT
>DAOVXW010000085.1 GCA_030635945.1 Dehalococcoidia bacterium | reverse complement strand
TTCAGTAAGTACACTTCTCACTACTTCACTCCCCCACAAGGTAATCGCTCCCTCACCATGATTTCCTACCGGATACAGCAAAATAAAGAACGATGTTTGCTTAACCCCTCCTACGCTAACTTCTTTTTTATATACTTCCTTAAGTCTTGTCACCTAATCAACTACCTCCTGGCAGACCTTGCAGAAACGAACCTTCTTCCCATCCTCCAGAAAACGAAAGCCAAGTCGGGCGGGTTTATTGCACTTATCACACAGGAGCATCACCTTGGATATGTGCATCGGTGCCTCCAGTTCTATTACTCCGGCCTGTCTTGCCTGACGGGTTGCCCTAGCGTGCCTCTTTATAAAATTGACACCTTCTATAATCAACGTTTCGTCCTTTGGATAGGCAAAACGAACCTTGCCTTTTTTACCCTTATCTTTACCGGCTGTCACCAGTACTGTATCGTTCTTTCTTATAATCATAATATCAACCGTATTCTTTATATTTTAAAGCCGTCTTTATAAAACCTCGGGTGCCAGTGAAATAATCTTTGTATAATTTTTTTCTCTCAATTCCCTGGCTACCGGTCCGAATATTCTTGTCCCTCTTGGATTATCTTTGTCGTCAAGAATAACAGCCGCATTTTCATCGAACCTTATATAGGATCCATCGGGTCGCCGGTATTTGCGGGCACAACGTACAATCACCGCCCGCACAACTTCTTTCTTCTTTACCACCGCTTCCGGGGTCGACTTCTTAACCGATGCCACGATAACATCACCGATATGGGCGAATTTACGCCTGGTACCACCTGGGACATTTATACACATAATCTGTCGGGCGCCGGTATTGTCAGCTACTTTTAGTCTGGTATATGTTTGTATCATATCTATCCGTCTCCCCCTATACTACTTCCTGGGGTTTAACCTCAACTATTTCCTGCCGGGTTATTATCTCATCTACCCGCCATCTTTTTTGCCGTGACAAAGGTCTGGTTTCTATAATCTTTACCTTATCCCCCACCCGGCACTTGTTATTCTCGTCATGGGCTTTATATTTAACAACCCTTTTATAAGTCTTTTTATACAAAGGATGGCGTTTTAAAGTTTCCACGGCGACTACCACGGTTTTATCCATCTTATCACTGACAATATTGCCGATTCTGGTTTTTCGCTTCTCCTCCATATTAAACCTGCCTTTTCTCCAGTTGCCTTTGGCGGATCTCTGTCTTTACACGAGCAATTGTCTTTTTTACTTTTGGTATATCGCGGTGGTTTTTCAACTGCTTTGTAGCTGCTTTAAAGCGCAAGTCGAAATACTCCTTTTGAGCCGCCTCTATTTGCTTTATCAACCCCTCATCACTGAGGGCTCTTACTTCTTTAGCCTTCAACTGATGCCGCCTCCTTCACCGCAGCCGATTCTCTGGTTATGAATTTGGTATCAATACTCAATTTATGCGCAGCCAGGCGCATCGCTTCTTTGGCTGTTTCATAGTCCACGCCACTTAATTCAAACAGGATTCTACCTCGCCTTACTACGGCTACCCAGTGGTCAGGGGCGCCCTTGCCGCTGCCCATTCTGGTTTCCGCCGCTTTCTTGGTAACCGGTTTGTCCGGGAAAACACGTATCCATACTTTACCGCCACGGCGAAGATGGCGCACGATAGCCCGGCGCGCAGCTTCAATCTGGCGGCTTGTCATCCAGACTGATTCCATCGCTTTTAGCCCATAATTGCCAAAGTTAATCTCCGCCCCTCCATGGGCTTTACCCCGGCGGTGTCCCTTATGACTCTTTCTGTATTTTACCCGTTTCGGTTGTAGCATCCGTTTTTATTTCCTTATTTATTCCACCGAGTCAGTCGGTGCATCTTTATCTGATTTTTTCTTGGAAACCTTTTTCTTTACCTCTTTTGTTTCAACCTTTTTTTCTTTGGTTGCCTTTTTAGCTTTTGGTTTGGCTTCTTTCTTTTCGGTAGCTTTTGCTTTTGCTGATTTTTCCTTAACTTCTTCGGCTACCGTTTCCTTTTTGGTTACCTTTTTTACCTTTGGCTTGGCTTCTTTTTCTTCGGCAACTTCCGCTTTTGCCGGTTTTTCTTTAACTTCTTCGGCTACCAGTTCCTTTTTGGTTACCTTTTTAGCCTTTGGTTTATCTTCTTTTTCTTTTTCGGGAACAGGAGCTGTTTCCTTCATTACGTCAGCTTTTTCTACCGGTTTCTCTTCTACTATCGTCCTTTTAGCCTCTTCAGCCATTTCTTCAACTTCCGGCAGGATATCGCCTCTGTATATCCATACTTTTACACCGATGCGTCCCAGGGTTGTCTGCGCCTCTGTAAAGCCATAATCAATATCGGCTCGTAATGTATGCAGCGGCACCCGACCCTGATGCATCATCTGCCGGCGAGCTATCTCGGCACCACCCAACCTGCCTGAGCAGGTGATTCTCATCCCTTTAGCACCGGCCTGCATTGTACGAAACAAAGCCTGCTTCATTGCTCTGCGATAGGCAATACGGCGTTCCATTTGTTCGGCTACTACCCTGGCTACCAGATAGGCATCCAGCTCTGGTTGACGAATTTCCTGTATGTTTAACTGAATCTTCTTGCCGATAAGATCCTCAAGGTAATGACGTGTTTCATCAACCCGCTGCCCGCCGCGTCCTATAACGATTCCGGGGCGGGAAGTATATATAGTTATCGTTACCCTGTTCGACTGCCGCTCTATTTCAACCAGAGATACTCCGGCTTCGGCATACCTTGAGCGAATAGCCTTCCTGATCTTTACATCTTCCTGGATAAACTCAGAATAGTGTTTATCGGCATACCATTTAGCCTGCCAGTCTTTTATGACACCTATCCTGAACCCCAGCGGATGAACCTTACGCCCCATTAAACCTCCTGCTCGTCAACAACGACTGTTATATGGCTAGAACGCTTTATAATAGTGTTTGCCCGCCCTCTAGCCCGCGGACGAAATCTTTTCATACTTTTCGCCCCGTCGGCATATATGTTTACTATCTTTAAATCTACAGGTGTCATCTGAAAATTGTTTTCGGCGTTAGCCACCGCCGATTTCACCGCTTTGGCTACCACGCGCGCCAGTGGTGATGATGCATATTTCAGTATATTCAATGCATCATCAACCTTTTTCCCCCGCACCATATCCACCAGTAGGCGGATCTTCTGCGCTGATATACCGGTGTTTTTAGCTACTGCTCTAACTTCCATAATCAACTTTAATAAAACCAGAAGACTGAAGGCTGTTAGCCTTTTTTCACCTGGCCAATCTTTTCTCCTTTGGTTACATGTCCCCTGAAGGCTCTGGTAATAGCAAATTCCCCAAGCTTGTGTCCAACCATATTCTCGGTGATAAAGATGGGTACATGCCGTCGTCCATCATGCACCCCTATATTCAACCCTACCATCTGCGGCAGTATGGTGCACGAACGCGCCCAGGTCTTTATAACCACCTTTTCTTTGGAGTTCCTTGCTTTTTCAACTTTTGCCAGCAGTTTGGCATTAACCGCCGGTCCCTTTTTTACTGACCTTGACATTTTATTTATTTACCCCTGCGTTTAACTATAAGCTTATCCGAAGCCTTCGGTTTGCGTGTTTTATATCCTAATGCCGGTTTGCCCCAGGGCGTCTTCGGCCCCGGCATACCTATCGGCGATCTGCCTTCTCCGCCGCCGTGAGGGTGGTCATTCGGATTCATCGCCGAGCCCCTGACCTGCGGCCGCCTACCCAGCCATCGTATTCTACCCGCCTTACCCATCTTTATATTCTGGTGCTCAACATTACCCACCTGACCTATGGTAGCCATACATTCACTACGGATACGGCGCATCTCACCCGATGGCAGGCGAATAAGGGTAAATTCACCCTCTTTTGCCATAAGCTGTGCCGCTCCACCGGCGCTGCGAACCATCTGTGCCCCCCTGCCTCTTTCCATCTCGATATTGTGAATTAATGTGCCTCCGGGTATCCGTCCTAGAGGCATGGCATTGCCCGCCTTCAATTCGGCGTTTTCGCCTGACTCTATAGTATCATCGACATTGAGTCCCTGAGGGGACAGAATGTAGCGCTTTTCGCCGTCAACATAGAAAATAAGGGCGATATTCGCTGATCGGTTG
>DAOVXW010000060.1 GCA_030635945.1 Dehalococcoidia bacterium | reverse complement strand
CGGCCATGGAAGAGGTTTTCAGAAATGCATGGCCCAGGCCCAAGATACTGCTTATAAATTTCGCTCTCATTTTAAGTCCCCTTATCCACAATCGGTCTTTTAGCCGGCATGCCGGGGCGTCTGGGGTATTTTGCGGGGGTGGGGGATACTTTATCAATTATTACAAGGTAACGGTCATCGGCAAGTTCCGCAAGCTCAACCTTTTTGACTTCAGGCTGGCTGCCGCCCAGTATCTCTATTACCCTAGCTGCCTGGCTCACTTCGCCTTCAATATCACCCTTCTTCTGGATGATGATTCTGCCTCCAATAGCACAGAAGGGCAGGGTTAGCTCGGCAAGGGCCGGTAATGCCGCCACGGCGCGGGAGAGCACTATATCAAACCGTTGGCGGTATTGGAACTGGTGGGCAATGTCCTCTGCCCGCCCGGCTAAAACCTCAACATCATCCAGGTTCAGTTTTTGTGTAAGGTGACGCAAAAAGGCTGCCTTCTTGCCGGTGGCTTCAAGCAGTACCAGTTTGATATCAGGCAAAGCGATTTTAAGGGGCAAGCCGGGGAAGCCGGCTCCGCTGCCAATGTCAATCAGGCTCGGGTTTTCACTTATTACAGGTTGCTTAAAAGCGGGGATAACGCTAAGGGAATCAAGGAAATGTTTTAGCTGTACCTCTTTGGGTTCGGTGATGGCGGTCAGGTTTATGCGACTGTTCCAGTCTATCAGTTCTCGATAGTAGGTTTGAAATTGTTCAAGTTGGCGGGAATTGAGTTGCAAACCCAGCCTGGCGGCACCGGAACAAAGATATTGCATAGATACCATTATATCATTACTATAATAGAGGAAAAATTCGGGATAAAGATGAGAGAAATTATTTATTTTTACTTTGCATTCGGGGATGGCTCGTGTTATTATTTGGACACGGTAGTCAAAAACCGCTAGGGGTGCATGAAGGCTGAGAGGTCTTTTAAGACTGACCCTGATGACCTGATCTCGGTAATGCGAGCGTAGGAAAGCGGCAGCATATAGAACCAGGATTTGGGGTAGCAGCCGAAGGCCTGGTTTTGTTTTTAAGGAGAAAAATGACTCAACTGGAAATGGCAAAAGAAGGTATTATTTCACCGCAGATGGAGCAGGTGGCTCAATGCGAGGGTGTTTCCATTGAAACTATTTGGCAGGGAGTGGCGCTGGGGACGATAGTTATACCGGCAAACAGGAATCACGCAAACCTGATACCCTGCGCTATAGGAGCGGGGCTTAAAACGAAGGTTAACGCCAATATCGGCACCTCTTCCGATTATGGCGATATCAACACCGAACTGGGTAAGCTTTCCGTCGCCATTGATGCTGGGGCGGATGCGGTTATGGATTTATCTACCGGCGGTGATGTAACAGTTATGCGGCAGGCTATTATAGCTAGAAGCACAATACCGGTCGGTACGGTACCTATCTATCAGGCGGGAATCGAGGCCGTTAAACGGCATGGCGCCATTGTCAGGATGACGGTAGATGAGCTATTTACAGTTATTGAGCAGCATGCCCGGGATGGCGTTGACTTCATAACCGTTCATTGCGGCGTAACCAGTCAGGCTGTTGCCCATCTGAAAAAGAACAGGAGGGTGGCTGATGTTGTGTCGCGCGGCGGCGCTTTCCTGATGGGCTGGATGCTGCACAATGAATGTGAAAATCCGCTCTATGAACATTTTGGCCGCTTGCTGGAGATAGCCAAGCGTTATGACGTAACCTTGAGTCTGGGGGACGGCATGCGCCCCGGTAGCCTTGCCGACGCCACCGATAGCCCGCAGATAGAAGAATTGCTAACACTTGGTGAGCTGGTACAGCGGTCTCGTGATGCTGGTGTCCAGGTGATGGTCGAAGGTCCCGGGCACCTGCCCATAAACCAGATTGAAGCCAATGTCCAGCTTGAGAAATCAATCTGCAAGGGCGCTCCGTTCTACGTACTGGGGCCGCTGGTGACCGATATCGCCGCTGGCTATGACCATATCACCGGCGCAATAGGTGGCGCCATTGCCGCCGCTGCCGGTACCGATTTCTTGTGTTACGTAACGCCGGCCGAGCACCTGTCTCTGCCGGATTCGGATGACGTTCGGCAGGGAGTGATAGCTTCACGGATTGCCGCTCATGCCGGAGATATAGCCAAAGGAGTTAAGGGAGCCGCGCAGAGGGACAGGGAAATGTCCCTGGCGCGCAAAGGGCTCGACTGGAAAAAACAGGCGCAGCTATCCTTGGACCCGAAACGCTTCAACCGTGTCCATGGTAAACACGATACGGTCGGGACTGCCTGCAGTATGTGCGGTGATTTCTGCGCCATGGATCTGGCGGAGAAATATTTAAGCATCTCTGCAACGAAGTGTTGATAGAAAACGGCTAGAAACCAAATAGTCACTGGAATTATGGTATGGTTAGAGCTTAGGTAATGATAAGAGCTCTTATATATCTGCTGGCTATTACGATTACCGAAGCGATAGTTATTCTGCTTGAACCCGTAACGGGTATTGTAACGGCTTCCATGATAGGAATAGCCTGCCATACTGTCATACTGGTGGTAGCGATAATAGATGCCGCCCTGATTAACAAATATTTTTACGAGCGGCTGATCCTGTCGCTAGCATTAATCCCTATGATAAGGATAATAAGCCTGTCCTTGCCTCTGGCTGATATATCACGTATATAGCAGTTTCCCATTATATATTTACCGCTGCTGGGCTATAAGCCAAAAGATATTGGTATCAGGTTTAGTTTCTTGCCGGTCCAGATTATGATTGGGCTGGTCGGGATCGGGCTCGGTATAGTTGAGTATTTTCTCCTCACTCCGGGACCTCTGGTAAATGAACTAACTTAGCAGGTAGCTTGGCTGCCTGCGATTGTGCTTCTACTGCCTGCAGGGCTTGTGGAGGAGCTTATCTTTCGTGGAGTGCTGCAAAAAGCGGCAGTTGAGGCTTTCAGCGGGTGGGGGATAGTTTATGTCAGTTATATATTTGCCATTCTTCATATTGGCTGGATACGGGCGGAAAGCCCCCTTGCCTTGCTTGATATTGTTTTCGTTTTTATGGGTGCCCTGTTTTTTGGCTGGGTAGTAAAAAAGATAAGGCCACTCTTTGGAGTAAACCGGTCTCATGGAATAACAAATATAGTGCTTTTTATTATAGCCCCATTCTTATTTTAAGAAGAGTATCTGGTTTTAAGAGAGTATCTGGGCTATCTGTATAATTGTGATTAAGGCGAAGGTTATCAATAATGGCACGATACCTATGCCGAGAAATCGCGATATACGTATTGCAGTTCCGGATCCCCTGGCAGCCACAAGCTCTTGGGTGGACAGAAAAAGATAAACAGGATAGTTGCCGCTACACTGAGTGCAGCCGTAAGGCCCATAGCCGCTATTGCCGTTACTGTAGTAACAGTAGTTGTTGATACTGTAGTAACCATAACATCCTCCTACCAGTTGCTTGGATGCTGGCATATGATATTGCCTTTGTCAAGCCTTAAATCCACTAATATGGACTAATATAGCAAAAAATAATACCTTTGTCAGTACTATATAGTACTAAAATACCATTAAATAAGCAAGGAAAAGATAGAAATAGTACTATTGTCCATCATTTTATAAAATACTCAATCTTTTCCCCGTGCCATTTCCCTGGAAAAAAACTGGATTTTCGTTATTTGGCATTCACTATAAAATCTGATAGACTGGTTTTCATTCTTTAATGAGAGAGCGGAGAATGGCAGACCTGAAAAAAATGCTTGAGGATGTTGTAAAACAGTACGGAAAGAAAACGGCGATTGTTTCGGGCGATTTCAGGATGTCTTACACTGACCTTGAAGAGTCTTCAAACAGGATAGCCGGCAGCCTGTTGGAGCTGGGAGTGAAGAAGGGTGACAGGGTGGCTATCCTGCTTAACAATGGCCCGCAGTTTGTTTGTATATTTTTTGGTATAGTTAAAACAGGCGCCGTTGCCGTTCCGCTGGACACCAAATACAAGACCAGAGAGCTTAATTGCCTGCTGGAGCACTGCCGGCCGAACGTTATTTTCACCGAGAGTCCATACCTTGAGACTGCAACCCCACTCATAACGGGATTGGAATATATTGAGCATGTTATTAACCTGAGCGCCTCCGGCAGTAACGGGCAAATCCTGAGTTATGAAGAGTTTATGGCAAAGGGTTCGATACAGGGTATGGAGGTGGATATCAGTCCTGATGATGAAGCCTGCATTATGTATACTTCTGGGCCAGCCCTTACTCCGAAGGGGGCCGTTCTATCTCATGCAAATCTGGTCAGAGCTTTAATGATATCGGCAGATGGCTTTCATCAGAGTGACAGGGATGTAGCTATACTCTTCGCCCTGCCGATGCACCATATTGTTGGCCTGATAATTATATTGCTGACATCTATTTGCAGAGGTAGCACTGTGGTAATACTGCCCGGCCTGTCTATAGACAGGCTTATGGAAGTCATCGAGAGAGAAAAAGCTACAATATTTATTGGCGTACCCTTTATTCATGCCTTGATAGTTAAAAAAGTCAAAGAAGAAGGCGTAGTACATAATCTGAAATCACTGCGTATCTGCGGCAGCATCGGGTCGACGCTATCACAAAAACTTGTAGATAAGTTCGAGAGATACCTCGGCTTCAAGCTTATAAATTTCTACGGATTAACCGAAAGTACATCTCATGTTACCTGTCAGCCACTTAACGGCAGTGATAGATCTGGCTCGGTGGGCAAAGCTCTGCCCGGTTGGGATGTTAAGATAGTGGACGACAATAACCGGGAAATGCCTGACAATCGGGGCGGTGAGGTAATTATCAAGGGGCCTATTATGAGCTGTTACTACAAAAGTCCTCGTGATACGGATGAAATGATAAAACATGGCTGGCTCTATACCGCCGATATCGGTAGGATAGACGGGGAAGG
>DAOVXW010000025.1 GCA_030635945.1 Dehalococcoidia bacterium | reverse complement strand
TAACCGATGAATGGGCACGATCGGTATTGCCCGGGCGTCCGCTTGAAGCCAACAAAAGCAGCTTCGGGCGGGTACTGGTTATCGCCGGCTCGATGAACTATACCGGCGCCGCCTACCTTGCCTGCAGTGGCGCTATAAGGGTCGGTGCCGGACTGGTAACGCTGGCTACGGCTGGCAGCCTGCAACCGATTCTGGCAGCCAAACTGACCGAAGTTACCTACCTGCCGTTACCCGAATCCGCTCCGGGTATAATATCCGCAGAGGCGGTAAATGTAGTTACCCCGCAATTAAAGATTTATAACGTCCTGCTGCTCGGTTGTGGATTGGGACAGAGCGAGCAAGTGATGGCTTTTAACAGGTCTATACTTCTTCAGCCGAAATACAAACTGCCGCTGCTGGTGATTGATGCCGATGGCATAAATACGTTGGCTAAAACACCGGGCTGGTGGCGGCAGATAACTGACGATGCCATACTTACCCCGCACCCCGGCGAGATGGCGAGGCTAACCGGAATGCCGGTGACTGAGATACAATCTAACAGAGTATGCATAACCAGAGATATGGCATCGGAATGGAAGAAAACGGTTATACTTAAAGGAGCTTGCACCGTTATTGCTGCGCCGGACGGACGCTGCCGGGTTTGCCCGGTGGCAAATCCAGGGCTGGCATCGGCCGGCACAGGCGATGTCCTGGCCGGAATAGTCGCCGGGCTTCTGGCGCAGGGAAAGAACGCTTTCGATGCCGCCAGCCTGGGCGTCTGGTTGCATGCCGGAGCAGGTGAAATTGTAAAAGCCGAACTGGGTGATGCTGGTATGATCGCCAGTGACCTGTTGCCGGTGCTGCCGAGGGTAATAAAAGAATTGAAAGAAAGAACGGGATAGAAAGTAGAAAACCATGTTATTAGCAGTTGATATCGGCAATACCGAAACTACCCTTGGAGTTTTTGAAGGTGAAAAGCTCAGGGCTACCTGGCATATAGAAACCATTATAAACCGCACCGCCGATGAGTTTGCTCCATTGCTGACCAGCCTGCTTGGAAACAAGGGTCTGCAATTATCTGATATCAGGGAAGTTTCCTTTTGCAGTGTTGTACCGCCACTGACAGCCACCTTCGAAGAGGTATTCAGGCGTTACTTCGGAATCTCACCGATGGTTGTAGCTGCCGGGATTAAAACCGGGGTGCGGATATGCATGGACAATCCGAAAGAGGTTGGCGCCGACCGTATAGTTAATGCCGCCGCCGCTCACCATCTATATGGTGGTCCGGTGATTATTGTCGACATGGGGACGGCTACCACCTTTGATATAGTATCGGAAAAGGGTGATTATATGGGAGGAGCTATAGCCCCGGGTATAGCTACAGCCGCCGAAACCATGTTCCGCAAAGCGGCAATGCTGCCCAGCGTGGAACTGATACGCCCTGAACATGTCATCGGCAGCAATACAATTGACGCTATAAAGTCGGGTATTGTATTTGGAAATGTCGGGCTTGTAGAAGGTATGATAGCCCGTATTCAGGGAGAGCTGGGGGTAAAAACGAAAGTGATAGCCACCGGCGGCTATGCTCATCTAATAGCTGCGGAAACAAAGATTATTGACGGGATAAACCCTGATTTAACCCTAATCGGGCTGAGATTAATCTACCGGATGAACAACTCTTGACCTTGCGGACAGCTGCTATTTAAGGGTAGACTTATGTGCAAAATTCTCCGGGAAAGTCCTCCCGTTTAATGGAGATTATTTTGATTAAGGAAAAGACAGTAATACTCGGTATAACAGGCAGTATCGCTGCCTATAAAGCGGCTGATATCGCCAGCAAACTGACCCAATCCGGGGATAAGGTTGAGGTTGTTATGACCGAGCCTGCCACCAGATTTATATCACCGCTTACCCTGCGCGGCATTACCGGATGGCCGGTGGTAACCAGTATGTGGGAGTTATCCTCCGAGTTCAGCATTGAGCATGTGGCGCTGGCAGAGGCGGCGGACATTGTTGTTATCGCACCGGCGACAGCCAGCATTATCGCCCATCTGGCAGCCGGTATGGCTGACGATATGCTCACCTGTACCGTGCTGGCGACAAAGGCGCCGGTTATTATAGCCCCGGCAATGAATGACAATATGTTTGCTAATCCGATTACGCAGGAGAATATAGAAAAGCTGAAGGCGAGGGGTTTTATCTTTATTGAGCCTGCATATGGCCGCCTGGCTTCGGGTAAGACCGGCAAAGGTCGACTGGCTGAAATAGATAAGATACTGGGTACAATCAGGAAAGTACTGGGTAGATGCGGTGATATGGCGGGCAGGAAAATCGTCATTACCGCCGGCGGTACCCGGGAACCGATTGACCCGGTGCGCTATATCGGCAACCGCTCATCGGGTAAGATGGGCTATGCCTTGGCAGAAGCCGCCAGAGACAGGGGGGCTGATGTTATGCTGGTTACCACTACCACTTGCCTGCCAGAAACGACAGGTATGCAGGTGATTGATGTTGCTACCGCAACTGAGATGAAAAAAGCGGTAACCGATGCTGTCAAAAACGCCGATGCATTGGTTATGGCAGCGGCGGTGGCTGACTACCGGCCTGAAAACGCCGCCACCAGTAAGATTAAGAAAGATAATGCCGGTTTGACACTTGAGCTGGTGAAGACAGCGGATATACTGGCGGAGACTAAAGGGGACTTTATTAAGGTTGGTTTTGCTGCCGAGAGTGAAAATTTAATTAACAATGCCAAAAAGAAACTCAAGGGAAAAGACCTTGACCTTATAATAGCCAATGATATTACCGATAAAGACAGCGGCTTTGGTGCTGACACCAATAAGGTAACAATAATAGATAAAAACGGCAAGGTTGAAGAATTGCCCCTGATGAGCAAAAGAGAGGTGGCGGACAGGGTACTAAACAGGGTGGTGGGGCTGATTGGTTAAGGGTGAATAAAGTATGTCAGGTTTCTAGCCTCCCAACCACCCCTCCGCTGTTATTTTTAACATATACTTCCCAAACCACCCGCCGTCGGGAAGCTTTATAGGTAAAAACGAATAGTAAGATAAATAGAAAAAACGAATAGTAAGATAAATAAAGAAGCAGTAAAGCTAGAAATAAAACATTATCTATTCCCACTCGCCGCCCTTAAAGAAAAGTTGTTAAACAGGTTGCAGAAAGGCAAAATTGATGACACAAAAATCGGATGAAATGCCCAAAGCCTATGAGCCGGAAAAGGTTGAGGAAAAGTGGTACAGGTTCTGGCTAGAGAAGGGCTATTTCAAATCCAAAATAGATCATGAGAAGAAGCCCTTTGTAATTATAATGCCGCCGCCGAATGTTACCGGCGAACTGCATGTGGGGCATGCCCTGACGGCAACCTTGGAAGATATAATGATTCGCTGGCATCGTATGCTGGGCGAGCCAACCCTGTGGTTACCGGGAGTAGACCACTCAGGTATCGCCGCCCAGGTGGTGGTGGAGAAGCTGCTGGCTAAAAAAGGAACAGACCGTCATCAATTGGGGCGGGAGAAGTTCCTGGAGAGGATGTGGCAGTGGGCTGAAAGTTGCCGCAGCACCATCACAAAACAGCACCAGCGGTTGGGGGTTTCATGTGACTGGGAACGGGAGACATTTACACTGGATGAAGGCCCCAGCAAGGCAGTACGCACTGTTTTCTATAATCTCTACAATAAAGGGTTGATATACCGCGGAGAGCGCATTATAAACTGGTGTCCCCGCTGCGCCACTGCCCTCTCAGACCTTGAGGTGGACCATCAGGAACTGATCGGCAACCTGTATTATGTGCGTTATCCACTGGCTGAAGATAATGACAAATATGTAACCGTTGCCACCACCCGCCCCGAGACGATACTGGGCGATACTGCCGTTGCCGTCAATCCGGACGACAAACGATTCAAGGCTCTGATCGGTAAAAAGGTAATCCTGCCGGCAGTAAAACGTGTAATACCCATCGTGGCTGATGAGGCGGTTGACCCGAAGTTCGGCACCGGTGCCGTTAAAATCACCCCGGCGCACGACCCGGTTGACTTCGAGGTTGCCCGGCGACAGGGATTGGACAAAATAAATATATTAAACCCCGACGCCACCATGAATGAAAATGCCGGTCCCTATAAAGGGCTTGACCGTTTTGAAGCCCGTAAAGCAATATTGAAAGACCTGGAAAGGGAAGAGTTGCTGGTAAAGATTGAACCTTACTCACACTCCGTAGGCCACTGTCAGCGCTGCCGTACCATAATAGAACCGATAGCCAGCCAGCAATGGTTCGTTAAAATGCAACCGTTGGCGGAACCGGCGATAGAAGCTGTTACCGGCGGCAGTATTAAGATTATTCCGCAGCGTTTCAACAAGGTTTACCTGAACTGGATGGAAAACATCCGAGACTGGTGCATCTCCCGACAGCTGTGGTGGGGACATCGCATACCGGTTTGGTATTGTAACCAGTGCAGCGAGTTGACGGTCAGCATTGAGGATGCCACTGCCTGCCAGAACTGCGGCTCAAAGGATATACAACAGGATTCGGACGTGCTGGATACCTGGTTCAGCTCGGCGCTGTGGCCTCATTCCACACTGGGCTGGCCCGATGATACGCCGGATCTGCGATATTTCTACCCAACAACGGTAATGGAAACCGGCTATGACATCCTCTTCTTCTGGGTAGCCCGCATGATTATGATGGGTATTGAGGACACCGGTAGCATCCCCTTCAGTGTAGTCTATCTGCATGGGCTGATACGTGACGAAAGGGGAGAAAAAATGAGCAAGCTTCGTGGTAACGTGCTCAATCCGATTGATACCCTGGAGAAATACGGCACCGATGCCCTGCGCTTTGCCGTATCCACCGGCACATCGCCGGGTAATGATACCAAACTATCTGCCACAAAGCTGGAGGCGGGAAGAAACTTCGCCAACAAGCTCTGGAATGCGGCGCGCTTTGTTATCAGGAGCAACCAGTCTTATTACGGCGATATGGATATTAAGTCAGGATCGCTGCTGCTGGAAGACCGCTGGATAATAGGCCGTTTAAACGACACCATAGCCGATGTGGACAAACTGATGCAGGATTACCAATTCGGCGAGGCACAACGCCAGATACACGATTTCCTGTGGGGCGACTACTGCGACTGGTATATTGAGATGGCAAAGATTCGCCTCGGTGCTAATTCGATAGGCTCTTCCCCTGTGCCGGTGCTGATTCATATTCTTGAAAAATCACTGCGCCTGCTACACCCGTTTATGCCCTTTATTACCGAAGAGCTGTGGCAGAGTATAAAGAAAAGCATACCGGATGACAGGCAATCGGTTGATTCTATAATGGTGGCCGCTTACCCCGAAGCCGATAAAAAAACCAGAGACAGAGAAGCAGAACGGGTTATGGCAGCTGTAATAGAAATAGTACGCTCTATCCGCAATGTTCGTGCCGAACATAATGTGGAAATAAACCGACAAATAGATGCCGCCATATACATTACCGAATTAAAGCCTGCAATTACTGCTTATACTAAAGCTATTGGGAAACTGGCAAAAGCAAACGTAAAAATCCTGGATAAAAAAGAAGAACATAAGGCTGAAAACACCATCGTGCTGGTGCTAAAGGAAGCCGAAGTCGTAATTCCGATGGCGAGTATGGTAGACCTGCAAGCCGAGCAGCAGAAGCTCAGAAAAGAAATAGAGCAAGTGCAGGCTAATGTTAACCGGCTTGAAAAGATGCTGGCTAACGAAGACTTCATAATGAAGGCGCCGCAGGCTGTCGTTGATAAAGAGAAAGCCAAGCTGCTATCCGCCAGAGACAGCCTCGGACGACTGGAAGAACACCTGAAAAGGTTTTAGTCCGGCTAGTCTGTAACGCGAGGATAGAACACAAGAAAAGCCCCGCAGAAAACGAAGTTTATTGCCACTATAAACCATATGTGGCCGAAGTCTATGTATTCCAGCCATAGGCTGAACAACGGTGCTACCAGCATTATAGCCGACCACAGTACGGCAAACTTGATACCGCCGACATTATTCACGATGTCAAGGGCGGTCATTATGAACCAGACGCCAACGGCGACAAAGGCGGCGCCTAACAGGACAAGGAAATACTCGGCGGAAGTTGCTATCTCAAAGCCGGAGAATTCTGTCATTGTATCCGGCGCGAAGAGCATCATAAAACCCCAGACTATATGTATCGCTCCGTAGATAATCAGGGCTATTTTAAGATTCAGATTGCGCATTATACTTTCCTCCTGACAAATTAAGTGTTGCTTCTTTCCAGCAGTGTCAACCGGTTAATTCTACATAGTGCGGCGAAAGGTGTCAATAGCCGGTGAAGACTGTAGCCCTGTTCTCTCTGGTCGTCTGATACCTATCTTAGTGAATAGCCGGTGTTACTTTTCAACCATTTCAGAGCTTTCTGGGTATCGCTGCCAATCCTCGCCTTTTCGCAGTGACTCAGGCGATACCTGAATAGCCAGTAGGTGAACTCTTTAAGCTCTGTCAGGCTTATGGACTGGCTTCGGTGATAGCCCTTCTCCTGCCTGAAAAGTTCCAGCAAATCCTGACGGATGGCACCGTATATGCGGCGATAAGCTTCATCGGATATATCCTGCTCTTTATTCCTTCCCAGAGAATGCCTTTCCTTGCGCACCTCGTCCTCAACAGCCTGGAGCAGGGCTTCCTCGGCGGTGATGCCATAGAAATAGTTGAGGTGCTGCCGGTATTTTTGGTCACCGATAAACTCTTTGAACTCGTCTGCGGTAAAATCCAGCGGCGGTTTGCCGTGAAAGAGGAGGGCTAACTTTTCATTTTCGGGCAGCAGCTTATCCACCGCCAGGCACAGCCGCTCTGCCAGCAGCAGCCAGTCAAAAGCTTCGCAATCTATGATGTATTTGTAGCTCTGCCTCTCCACTATCTCCTCAGCCGTTTGCCATCGCCCGATAGCCTCCAACAAGGCGACATACCAATGCTTGCCAGAAGTAATGGCCTCCCTGAACTGCCTTATCACCTTGTCTTCAGGTGAGGTGAGGGGGGAGGCTTGTTTTTGGGGTTTAGTGTTCATTGGGATTTATTTCCCGCAGCATTTTTTGTATTTTTTGCCGCTGCCGCAGGGGCAGGGGTCGTTTCTGCCCACCTTTTTACCGATTGTCCCGGGTGTTTTTACTCCCTCGCCTCCGTGGGCAATAGTAGCGGATGGCGCCGGGCGTGGTGGCGGGGCTCCTTTTTTAATACCCATGCGGTATATCGTATGCACCACGCTATGTTGTATAGTCGCCATCAGCTCCTGGAACATCTCGTGGCTTTTGCGTTTGTAGGCTATTAGTGGATTCTGCTGGGCTACTGCCTGTAAACCTATCCCCTGGCGCATATAATCAATCGCAGTTAGATGCTCCACCCACAGGCTGTCAATGGTGCGCAACATAACCAGCCGCTCCAGTATCCGCATATTTTTCGGCTCCATCTCCTCTTCCCTTTTATCATAGAGCGCACCGGCATACTCTATCAGCTTATCTTCCACCTGTTCCGGTTTCATCTGTGACAAAACCTGGGCGTTTATTTCACGGGGCAGGGGGAAGATGATGGCTACGCCAGCAAGCAGGTTTTCAGTAGCCTGTTCATTTTCACCATCTGAAAGATGGGCAGCCACGCTGTTTCTGATTTCATCACCGACCAGGGACAGGATG
>DAOVXW010000114.1 GCA_030635945.1 Dehalococcoidia bacterium | reverse complement strand
CAACCGCAGGAAAGACCTGTTCCCCGTTGGCATAGCCGTCATTCAAATGTATTACAAGCCATTTGCACATATCTTCGGCACCGGACATCACCCAGCCTGCCGGTAGGGCACTTCTGTATATAGGTATATTCCTGACAACGACCCGGCCATACATTGACTGGTGACCATCCGCCCTGCTTGATGCGGCAGCTTCCTCAGGGTAAAGCGTGGTGTTGCCCATACCCAGCGGAGCAAAAATCTTTTGCTGTATATAGTCCTCAAAGGTTATCCCACTTACCCTTTCTATAAGCGCTCCCAGCAGGCAATAATTTATATCGGCATACTCAAATGAAAAACCCGGCTCCCGGTTAAGCCGTACCCTGCCCATGGCAGCCACCAATGCCGCCATATCATCATCTCCCTGCTGGAAGATAATTGGTGCCGAGAATGTGCCCGGCAGACCACTCGTATGATTCAGCAATTGGCGCACCGTGATATGCGATGACAGGGAGTCGTTCGGCTGGAAATCAGGCAGGTATTGCTGCACTGAGGCATCAAGGTCAATCAAACCATCATCTTGGAGGAGGAGGACGCCAAGGGCGGTAAATGACTTACTGATCGACGCCAGGTCAAAAATTGTCTGAGGCGTTACCGCCAGATTTGTCTTGACGCTGGCAATACCAAAACCCTTACAGTAGACTACCTCGTCTCCCCGAACCACAGCAACCGCTACCCCCGGAATATTATCAGCCTCCATCTGCTGTGTAATATAATCATCAACCTCTGGGTAAGAAACAGAGATTGCCGATGATGATATGCTTTTGATTTCCGTTTTGACGGTACTATTGCAGCCGATAAAGAGCAGGCTGGATAGATTTAAGATAACAAGCAGGATAGCGCCGATTCTGTTTTTTGCTGTTACGTCCATCTTCCAACATTACCTTTTTTAGATCTGGTATGCCTAACATCGGGTAGCGCCGATAAGTTCTTTTATATCCTTTATGCCTCTTTCAGACATAAATTGCTCTATATCTTTTGCAATATCAAGGGGAGCGCCGGGGTTAACAAGAGCGGCAGTGCCTACCTGCACGGCACTTGCTCCAGCCATAAGAAACTCGATTGCATCTCTGGCATTTGCAATCCCGCCACAACCTATAACAGGCAAATCCACGGCAGTGGCTACTTCATATACCATAGCCAGTGCCACCGGCTTGACAGCCGGCCCGGAAAGACCCCCGGTTATGCTGTCCAGCAAGGGCTGCCTTTTATAAATATCAATAGCCATACCTTTCAGGGTATTTATCAACGAAATGGTATCGGCGCCGGCTGCAGCAACGGCCGAAGCCACCCCGGCTATGTCACCGGTATTGGGCGTCAGTTTTACAATAAGTGGCAGTGATGTCTCTTTTCGGGCGGCAGCCGTTACTCTGGCGGCTGATTCAGCTTTGGCACCGAATTCGGCGCCACCGAATTTCACGTTAGGGCAACTTATATTTACCTCAATGGCAGTGACGCCAGCCACTTCATCCAGCATAGCTGCCAGTCTGGCGTAGTCATCAACCGTCTCGCCGGCGATATTAACGATAACCGGGATTTGCCATTTCGCCCAAACGGGTGCTTTTTCTTTTATTAATGCACTGACACCGATATTCTGCAACCCTATGGAATTGAGCGCACCGGCAGCCGTCTCAACAATTCTGGGCTGCACATTGCCATCTCTGGCTTCAAGGGTGGTCCCCTTACAGATAAAGGCTCCCAGCTGTTGGATATCAAAAGGATAATTTTCCTCGGTACCGTAACCACAGGTGCCTGAAGCTGTCATTACCGGATTAGACAACAGCAGCCCCTTTTTGCTTTTTGGCGCCAGTTGAACAGAGAGGTTCACAAATCGTCTCCCGCAGAATTACGACCTTGATTATAGGTTATATACGGGGTTATAACAACTTTTCTTTTTAATAATACGGATTTGTACAAGAGAAAACTTGCAATAACCTCCATAGTAAGGTAGAATGCCTCAATTCATTTACCTTATTAAGAATTAAAAAATTTTTAGGAGGTTTTACAGTGAGTTTAAAATGGAGTGCACTTTCTATTGCCATCGTTGGGATTGTCTGTATTGTTTTCGGCGTTATGGGTATTATTGGAGCCGGCGATTCTGAGCAAGAGGTAGCTGATGAATTAGCACCGGTTACAATCTCTGCTTTAGATGCTACCTATGATCAGATAAGCGCTGCTTACTCGGCAGTCAGAGGTACTGACACCCCAGAAGAATCAGTCTTTTTGGGAAAGAAAACTTCACTTGGATTGGCGAGGTCCAATCTCGGCACTATTAGTTTTGTCAGGAACACCTCTATCCTGGAGATAATCCTCGGAGCCGGACTGGTGCTGGCCAGTATAGGGCGATTCAAGCAGGATTAGCTTAACTTAAAACTTTATATTTTAACAGATAATTCTTCTCAACAGGGGGAGGCACCATCACCCTCTGTTGAGTAAATATGTTTCTGCTTCAATGCAGGCAGTTTTCTATAACAAAGTATTGATTTTGCGAATAAAATAGGGTAAACTTTAATATGGCTCAATCCGTTTTATATTTGAACTATTGTTATATTGATTTTTACAGCTGGCCGGTTCAGCGTAAAATACCTTCTATCCGGCCGGAAACCGGCGGCATTGCCAGTCGTATGACGCCAGTGCCACGGGTATAGTTCAAAGAGCCTATCGCATTTCTTCAAACAATCACTAAAATATTAACTTATTCGCAGTTTTTTAATATAAATAACAAATAGGATTTAGCATAAACAGGTAAACAGGATAGGAAGAACGGGGGAAAAGGTGAACACAACTAATCTTAAAATAATTCGCCTTCGCTTGGAGGATGACCGTAAACGTCTGGTTGAACAGCTTGAGCAAATCAGGGCCAATCGTTCTACGGAAGACCGGCGTGATGGCAGCCCTTTTGGCAAAAGGGAAGAAGAAGCTACGGAGACCGCCGAACTTGAAAATCGGATGGCTCTTGAAAAACGCGTCCTTGACCAGCTGGCCAAGGTAGAAAATGCTCTGACAAAATTTGAAAAAGAAACCTACGGTATATGCGAAAGCTGTGGCAAGCCCATTAATCCGGAACGGCTGGAAGCATTGCCTCAGGCAATGCTATGCATGAGTTGTAAGGCTGCTCAGACAAAGAATGCAAAAATTTAATAGCCTCTGGTATATCTGTCGGCAAAATGCAACCTTTCTACTTACCGCCACACCTGTAATTATAGCCGACCAGTTAAGTAAACTCTGGATAAAGTCCAACCTGGCTTTAGGTGAATCGATATTTGATATCGGTTTTTTCCGCTTGACTTATATTCAAAATACAGGCTCTTCCTTCGGTCTGTTTCAAAATCAAGCCCGTATACGTTCTATAATCGCTATAATCGGTGCCTGGTTACTCCTATTTCTGATATTGCTTGCGCCGCACCGCTTCCAGATTCT
>DAOVXW010000107.1 GCA_030635945.1 Dehalococcoidia bacterium | reverse complement strand
CCCACGGTTTAATTGCCGTGGGTTTTTTTGTTTTATGGGGGGGGTATTCTTTGCTCCTCACCACCCCTTTTTTTATATTTCTCCTCCACCCCACCACCGTTTCTTTCTTTAACTTTTCTTTCCCACGGGAACCCGCCCCGTCGGGGGCTTTTATCCTTAATTTTTTCTATTATCTTCTTTATCTATGGTTGTTTGTGAATTTATAATTCTTTTTAATACGGCATCTGCCCTTTCTTTATCATTTGTTGACCGATCAATATAGCAAACCGCATGAGATAGACCTAAAATCTCATTTGTGAAAAAACCAACCTTATATTTCAGAACAAAATCAGTTTGGACGGCTAGTGCGGCTATCACATAAACACCTTGGTATTGATTAATATACTCAGCCTTGTTAATTGCCATATCTTTGCCTTTCGACCTAGCATATATCTGTCTGTTTAGTTCTATAAATTTGTTCATTTCATCAGGGGATAGAATAAAAACATAATCTTCGGGTCTCTCTTTCACCTCTTTATCAAAATTTTTCCAATCAATTACCTTTACTGCTTGGTAATCTTTTTCTATATTATCTTGATAGACTAATATTACCATTCTTTTTTACCTGCCCTATATAGTATCCAGTATTATAGCATGGGGTGATCCAAGAGAAGCACTCGCCCCTCTTTCTTCTCTTCCCTTGAAAAATCCCTCTCAATCTCCCTTTGCGAAAGGGAGAAGACTGGTTTCCCCCTTTAGAAAAGGGGGGCTAAGGGGGATTTTACGAAAGGAGGGGGTCAGCGGGAGGATTAAAAACAATAAATGCCGTTTGACTTTAGTGCCATATTCTTATATAATTACGGCAGATTAATCAAGATACATTAACATTTGAATACAATTGAAGTTATATCATTATACCTGTGTGATATATAAGGCTTGTAAGCTAAAAGCTCTTCCTGGTGGTTAGAGCGGGGTGGCACCACCCGTTCCCATCCCGAACACGGAAGTGAAACGCCCCAGCGCAGACGATACTGAGGGGGTAACCCTTTGTGGAAAATATGCCACTGCCAGGGGGTTTTTAGCAACAAGCCTTTTCTTTTTAATAATAGGTACTGGTTACTAGGTACTATCCAATACAATTGAACTTGCATTCCTGGGGATGTTACCATAGTTTTGACCTGTAGTTTTAGTTGCTCTATAATATATAGAGGGCTTAGTAGCTAAAGGGGAAGCCTGATGGGGGGGAAGAATGGCAAGTAGGTTTGATAAGTTTTCGGAGCGGGCGCGGCGGGTGCTTACACTGGCACAAGAAGAAGCCAAACGCCTGAATCACAATTATATAGGCACCGAGCATATTCTTCTCGGTCTGGTGCGTGAGGAGGAGGGGGTGGCGTCTAAGGTGCTGGTCAATATGGGCACCAGCCTGAGCAAGATGCGTTCCGCAGTGGAATACGTTATCGGCACCGGCGAGAAACCGAGCGCCGGGACTGCCGGTCTTACCTCCAGGGCAAAACGTGTTATCGAGCTGGCTATAGATGAAGCCCGCCAGCTGGGGCATACCTATATTGGCACAGAGCATTTGCTGCTGGGGCTGTTGCGTGAAGGCGAAGGAGTGGCTGCCGGTGTTCTGGATAGCTTTAGCATAACACTTGACCGCACACGAGCCGAAGTTACCCGCTTCCTGTCTCAAAGCGCCAACAAACCCAAGATTGGCCGCATTTCCGGCCGCACACCCACCCTGGACCAGGTAGGAATAGATTTAACCGCTGCTGCCAGAGCCGGCAAGCTTGATCCGGTTATCGGCCGTTTTACAGAGATAGAAAGGGTAATCCAGATACTGAGTCGCCGCACAAAGAACAATCCGGCGCTTATCGGTGAACCCGGCGTGGGTAAAACGGCAATTGTCGAAGGCTTGGCGCATCGTATTATTGAAGGTGATGTGCCTGAGACGCTGGAGGGCAAGAGACTTATCGCCCTTGATATAGCCGCCGTTGTCGCCGGCACCAAATACCGCGGCGAATTCGAGGAGCGGCTTAAAAAAGTTATTGAGGAAATAAAGACATCCGGAAATTGCGTTATTTTTATTGATGAGTTCCATACCATGGTTGGTGCCGGTGCCGCCGAGGGAGCCGTTGATGCGGCTAACATCTTAAAGCCATCCCTGGCACGTGGTGAGCTGCAGTGTATCGGTGCTACCACCCTTGATGATTACCGTAAATATATCGAACGGGATGCGGCGCTGGAGCGGCGCTTCCAGCCGATTCTTGTAGAAGAACCCTCTGTTGATGATACCCTGGCTATCTTGCGCGGTATCAGAGAGCGCTATGAAGAGCATCACAAGCTAACGATAAGCGACGAGGCGTTGAATACGGCGGCAACGCTGGCTTCAAGATACATCCCCGACCGTTTTCTGCCGGACAAGGCTATAGACCTGATTGACGAAGCGGCATCCAAGGTCAGGATAAAGTACCGCACCAAACCCGTTTCCTTAAAGAAGCTTAAAAAGGTTGAGGAGCGTTACCGCAAGGATAAAGAGAATGCCCTAGCTACGCAGCAATATGATTATGCCGCCGAGCTGCGCCAGCAAGAGCTCGATGTTGAAGAAAAGATAAAGAAACTGGAAGAAAAGTGGCTGGCTGAGCAGGAGCAGGACAAACCGGTGGTTGGCGAAAAGGATATTAACGAAGTGGTGGCTATGTGGACTGGCATTCCAGTGGTGCAGATAGCCAGCGATGAAAAGGCCCGCCTGCTCAATATGGAAGAAGTGCTGCACGAGCGGATAATCGGGCAGGACGAGGCTATAAATATTATCTCCAAAGCGGTCAGGCGTGCCAGGGCCGGGCTAAAAGACCCGAGGCATCCCATAGGTAACTTTATCTTTCTTGGCCCCACCGGCGTTGGCAAGACGGAGCTGGCGAGGGCTCTAGCCGAGTTTATGTTCGGCAATGAGGATACCCTTATCAGGCTTGATATGTCAGAGTTTATGGAGAAATTTGCCGTATCGCGGCTGGTGGGAGCACCACCGGGATATGTTGGTTTTGAGGAAGGCGGCCAGCTTACCGAAGCGGTAAGGCGAAAATCTTACTGTTTGATACTGCTTGACGAGATTGAAAAGGCACACCCGGATGTCTTCAACATATTATTGCAGATATTCGACGACGGCCATCTAACCGATGCCAAAGGGCGCCGGGTTGATTTCCGTAACAGCATTATCATTATGACCAGTAATATCGGCGCCGAGCTTATTAAAAAGGGTACTGCTATCGGTTTTGCCTCGCGCAATGATGAAGCCAAAACCAAGCAGCAGTCACATGAAAGAATGAAGGAAAATTTACTCGGCGAGTTGAAAAAGTCTTTCAAACCCGAGTTCCTTAATCGTATCGATGGTACCGTTGTTTTCCACTCGCTGACGAAAGAACAAATAAGGCAGATAGTTGACCTTATGCTGATTTCGGTAACCAGACAGCTGAATGAGAAGGGGATAAAACTGGAAGTAACCGAAAAGGCAAAGGATTTACTGGGCGAAAAAGGCTACGATGAAGTTTT
>DAOVXW010000087.1 GCA_030635945.1 Dehalococcoidia bacterium | reverse complement strand
TGGCTACGTTATCAATGGCTGTCAGTACGGTTTCTCCCCTCTCCTCTCCATGTAACTGGGTATTGCCGCCGTTTACGGTTACACGCGCCAAAAAGCGGTGCTGACGGGATTTAGTCTTTTCTTCCGTTATTTCCACCTTGGTTTCTATTATGTTTCTAAGGTGGCGATCCAACCGCCCCAGTTTACGTTCTATATGCCGTTGTATTTCCGGCGTTATATCAATACCTTTGCTTGTTACCTGTAATTCCATCTCTACGCTCCTTGTAATTAAACTTCTCTGGCGAGTGTCAAGCCCCATACCGAAACAGCTCCGGCGGTTTTTAAAGTGGCGGCACAGGCATTTAGCGTAGCCCCGGAAGTAGCCACATCATCTATCAGTATTACCCTTTTATTTTACAAGCTGTGGTTGCGGCAGGTGAAGGCATCGGCGACATTGATGCGCCTTTTATCCACCGAGGTTGCTCTGGTCTGGGGAGGATTATTTTTCCGGCGGATAATGCAATCAGCTATTACAGGCAGCCTGATAATATCACCCAGTTTTCTTGCCAGCAGCTCTGACTGATTGTAACCACGCTCTCTTAACCGTACGCGGTGCAGCGGCACTGGTACCAGTATTTCTCCGGGTATGGGGTGCGCATCAAGATAGTTACCCAATAAAGCTGCCAGTGTCGGGGCTATAGCTCTCAGATTTTTGTATTTCAGCTGGTGGATAGCCTGCCTTGTGATCCCCTCAAAACGGAACGCTGAGCGGATACCGTCTATATCGTGGTGATGATTTGAACAGGCAGGGCAAAGTATACCGCCAGCTTGAGGTGTGCCGCATCGCGGGCAGACAGGTGAAGTGATTTCAAGCATTTTCTGGCGGCAGGAAGGACAGATAAGACTACCTTCCCTAGCACAGCCCAGACATCGGAAAGGAAACAAAAGGTCCAGTGCCGTCCTCCTGAGACTGGCTAATCGGGGAAGCACCTTCACCTCCAGTAATTTAAATTAAATTTAAGAGGTTATGTATTTTGCCGGGAGCGTCCACCCACCCCACTCATAATCGGTTCGTTCAGATAGACATCACCGTTTCTTATCTTGAGGTTAAAGCCACAACTGGGATTAGTGCATACCCATGCTTTGTAATGAATTGCGGATCCCTGGCTACCGAAATCAGAAAGGGGTACAAGGTCTCCCGTGTTGCATTTCTGGCATTTAGGAAAACTAAGTTGTTCCACTGAGGTCCACCTCCCGGCCAATTAGATTTCTCAGAGTATACATTAGTTAGGGCGTTTTTGGCAATACTCACCCATAGATTATAGGGATTCGGCTATTATTCCCATAAGTATTTTAAGGCTCTTTTAGCAGTTCGGCTGAACTTATCCGGCTGTAGACAGCCCCCTCCCTGGTTAGCTGGCTTCTTATCAGGTTTATGCTGCCCACCTTCATTTGCTCACCCATATCGAATCTGGTACTGGCGATAAGCTCACCTAGGCGCTGGCACTCTGCGGGCGATATATACCTGCCTAGCCTTGCCAGGGTCAGATGCGGTTTAAAATGCCGTTGCTCGACGGCGAAGCCCAGTTGAGTTAGATTAGTTTCAATCAGTTGTTGCAGCTGTTTCAGTTTATCCGTCTCCCCGCCCAGTCCTACCCAGATAACCTGCACCCTTTTCAGATTGGGGAAGGCGCCTAGCATTTCGGTTTTCAGATAAAAGGGCGTAATTCGCCTGGCGGTATCGGTCATCGCTTGTGTTATCCGGTCTGTATCGGATACAGGGATATTGCCCAGGAACTTTAAAGTCAGGTGGATGCCATCCGGATTAACCCACTTTATCCGCAGCCGGTTATCCGCCTTCAGCTCTGCCTGCAGCCGGGCAAGATCCTGCCTCAATTCGGCCGGCAACTCAATGGCAATGAAAGCCCGGATCGTTTCCATATTTATATTATCCGTTAATACCCAGCAGCTTGCGGGCGTTACCGGACAGTATCAGTTTTTTACTAGCTTCGGGCAGGTTGCTGGCTTCGATTTCCTTGATACACCTTTCCTGTTCCAGCAGGGGGTAATCGCTGCCGAAGAGGATTTTATCGGCACCGACCAGTTGTACAACCTGCTCGTATATCTCTGGGCTGTACAGCAATGGCGAAGCTGCGGTATCAAAATAAACATTGGAAATAGCCTGTTTCACCTCGGGCATCAGGGCATAGAACGGCAGGCCGCCGCCCCAGTGGGAGCAGATGATTGGCAGCTCTGGGTTATTTGCTATGAATGGGTATAGCACTTCCGGGGTGACCGCTCCCTTGCCGGGGTAGATATGCCCCACCGGCTCCGAGGTATGAGTTAACAAAATCAGGTTATGCTTTTTCATAACATCAACCAGCGGATTCATCAGCTGCTCATCGCTCATGTCAAGCAATTGCATATCAGGTCTTAATTCGCCAATCCCTTTTATGCCGCCGTCGGCGCAGCGCTCAATCTCTTTTAGTGCGGCTTCGGGTGATTGTAACTGGACGCTGCAAAAACCGACCAGTCTTTTCGGGTAACGCGATATTGATTCCAGGATGTAATCATTGGTCTCGAGGCATAGCTCATGTGTCGTCCAGCCTATATTCAGGATGACGGATATGCCCACTCCGTCTCTGTCCATGCTGGAGATAAGCTCATCGGCGGTAACCAGTTTTGCTTTGGGATCAGAATAGAGGATGGCAAAACACGGGTCGCTGTCTATATAGCGGCTGCGGTTTTTCTTTATCTGTGGCGGGAATATGTGGGTATGAAAATCAATAATCATATGACGGAATGATAGCAGAATATATGGGGCGCTTCAAACCTGTGGTTTATATATTTAAGACCTGGTTAAGCCTGTCTCAGGTAGCGGACGATTTCCCTCAGCTTGGGTGTCTTGCCATGCATAAGCAGGAAAGTGCGGAATACCTTGGCCACTAGTACTAGGGATAAATAGATTGAGGCCACCAGAATAGCCATACTTATCGCCAGCTGCCATGCAGGGATTTCGGCGATGCCCAGCCGCATAATAACGGTTATCGGCGCTGTAAAAGGGAAGTATGTGAGCAACTGGCTGATTATATGCTGTGGGTTTTCAATGACAAAGTAGATGGCATAGAGGGGCAGCGCCGCCGGTAAGATAATGATCATGGAGAGCTGCTGGCTTTCGCGGGCGGTGGCGCCGATGGAGCCGAAGCCGGCCATCAGAATGGCGAATAGCAGGTAGCCGAGGATGAAATAAATAAGGCTTAAGATGATGAAGAGAGGGGTTATCTCAAGGTTGCCGATGATATCGCTGATACCGGAAGGCATCAGCTCAATTAAGAGCCGCGCCGAGAGAAGCCAGAAGGCCATCTGTAGAAGACCGGCGGCTCCGAGCCCGAGCACCTTGCCGGTGATTAACTGCCTTGGGGATACCGAGGAGAGCAGGATTTCCATGATGCGGTTCTCCTTTTCCTCGCCCAGCCCTTGCAGGACATATCCAGACGAGGTGAAGATGGCCATCAACAGCAGTATGCTGAAGATATAGGGCAAGATAAAGGTGGCGAAACCGCCGACCTCGTCGGTTGGCTGGCCGGCTTCGTCCAGCACTGTATTAAAAAGGGCCATCGGGAACTTGACACGGTTGCTTATTTCCTGGCTGGTCTGCCCCTCAAGGAGATTGCTCTGCAGAAAGTCCCTGATGGCGGCGATGGTATTGCCCGGAGGCTCCAATTCCCGCTCCATAGTGAAGCGGTTGATAATACCGCTTTCTATATAGTCCGGCGGGATAACAAAATACTCGCTTATTTCCTCTTCAAGAAGGGCATTGACGGCTTCTTCCTCGCTTGTTTGGGGAGTGAGGGTAATCCCTTGCTGGTCTGTATAGTTAATAAAATTGCCTGCGTTGTCAACATAGCCTACGGTTATTATTTCACCGGGTTCGGACGGGCCACCTATCCCACTGATAATCTGGGAAACGCCGATGGCCGCCAGGGCCAGCAGCGGGAAGGCAAGGGTCATTATGATATAAGATTTTCTTCTAAGCGACTGT
>DAOVXW010000017.1 GCA_030635945.1 Dehalococcoidia bacterium | reverse complement strand
TTGTAGCGCTGCTTGAAGCGTTCGACGCGCCCGGCCGTGTCTACCATGCGGTGCTCGCCGGTAAAGAATGGATGACACTTGCTGCACAGCTCTACCTTTGAAGTTTTCTTTGTGGAACCGATGGTGAAAGTATTGCCACAGGAACAGGTTACCTTGGCGTCGTGATAGTATTTGGGATGAATTTTAGCTTTCATATGTGGTTATTCAGCGTAAACGCTGACCTTCCTCTTGTTTTTGGCTGCCGGCTCATATTTTGTGATGCCGTCAATAAGGGCGAATAGCGTATGGTCTCTGCCGATGCCGACATTATTGCCAGGGTGGATGCGTGTGCCTCTCTGGCGAACCAGAATGGTACCGGCATTGACCCTCTGGTCTGCATACCTCTTTATGCCGAGCATCTTGGGTTTGCTATCACGCCCCAGCCTGGTGGAGCCGCCTCCCTTTTTATGCGCCACTTTCGGTTACCTCTTTCTTACTCTTAAGTGTTTTTCTGGGTTTCTCCGCTTCGGCTCCCGGCTGGTTTATTTTATCAATAGCGAGCCTGGTATGGAACTGGCGGTGGCCGGTCTTCTTGCGGTAACGCACCTTTGGCTTGTATTTGAAGACGATGATCTTCTTATCTTTAGCTTCACCCTCTGAGGTGGCAGATACCCTGGCGCCGTCTATTGTGGGGTTGCCGACGGTTAATTTATCACCATCCGCAATGAGAAGAACCTTATCCAGCTCAACAGCATCGCCCTCGGCTATATCGAGACGCTCTACGTCTATCATCTGGCCGGGAGTTACTTTATACTGCTTGCCGCCGCTTTCAATAATTGCGTAAATAACGAACCTCCATTGGGGGGAAACACTATATTTTATCAACACTATCTACAGGTGTCAAATTGTAGCCCCTGCCACAGCTTGTTCACCTTTTGCTTTAGCTCATCAGGGCTGTAATCGTTATTTATTACCACATTCGCTATCCTGGCACGTTCACTTTCAGTTAACTGGGAACGGATGCGCAGCATAGTTTCATCGCGGGAGAGCCCTGTCTTTTCGAGACGCTTGATAACGCTGGTTTCAGTGGCGGTAACTACCCAGACGCTATCGACCATTGTAGCCCAGCTGGCTTCAATAAGCAGCGGGGCATCAATTACGACAGCCTTTACTCCCTGCTTTTTATATTGTTCTAACTCAGCTTTTACTACCCGGTAAATTTGCGGGTGCATTATACGATTGAGGCGGGAGAGGGCTTTGCGGTCGGCAAAGACAATTTTGCCCAACTCCCTGCGGTCAACCGAGCCGTCGGGATTAAGTATTTGCTTACCGAAAGCAGCCACCACCTGTTTATGAGCTTTAATGTCGGCATCAAGAACCTCATGACCGATTTTGTCGGCGTCAATAATGACGGCGCCCAGCCCGGCAAGCAAGCCGGCTATAGTGCTCTTGCCGCTGCCGATACCGCCGGCTAAACCGATGATTTTCATAATATTAAACCCTGACCAGTCTACCCACTGCTAATCGGGTAGTCAAGATTTCTATTAGAATGGGTAATAGTGTAAACTGGATTAAAATATTTTGTGAAGTAAAGCCTATGGAAGCTGCCTGGATAAGTATAGCCATATTAAGCGCCGCCGGTATCGGCCTGGTAAATATTTTCGATAGCCACCTCATCTCCAAGAGGATGCCCAGTACAAGGGCGTATTTACTGGTTGTCAGCCCTATTGTATTGCTTTCTGCTCTGCTTATTGCCTTTATTGTCCCTTTGCCGGCAGGTTTGAGTTTCTGGCAATTGATGGTAGTGGTGGCTTCCGGATTGCTGCGGGCTATATCCGTAATCATATTGCTGTACTCATTGCGAAGAGAAGAGGTATCGCGGGTGGTTCCGGTGGTCAGCATCTATCCTGTTTTTGTCGCCATTATGGCGGTACCCATTCTGGGTGAAACGCTGAACTACCTGCAGGGATTGGCAATAGCCATTGTCGTTGCCGGTGTGATTATAATCTCGGCCAAGAAGAGAATGGGAAGTTCTAAAAACCGACTGGGGGCAACATTTTTTCTGTTGCTGGGCTCAAGTTTGCTACTGGCGATGGCTGATATAGCCAGTAAATATGCTCTTGACTATATTTCCTTCTGGCATATGTACTGGGTCAGTATTTTAACTCTGTCCGTCATACTTTTGCTGGTATCCTTGCGTTACAGCGTGATAAAAGAACTGGCTCATATCGTGAATCCACGCACTGCACTGGCGCTGGTGGTATTCAACGAGACGTTGGTGATTGCCAGTGCCATAATGCTTTTCTGGGCTATGGAAAGGGGGCCGGTATCCCTGGTTTCCACCTTAACCAGCACACGCCCAGTCTTTGTGCTAATCTATGCTCTTATTCTGAGCCGTTTCCTGCCGGGGGTTCTTCTGGAAGGGGATTTGAGCAGGAGAGTACTGGCGGTAAGGATTATTGCCACCGCTATGATAGCCGGCGGCATTGCGATAATATATTTGGTCTGATAAATATCTAAGAGGGATTTTGTAACTTATTTTATTTTATCTATCCATTAAATTGGATAGTAAAAAAAAGTTTACCTATAATTGCTGGTTACCGAGTGATATAATTAGGTTGAGGATTTAGTTATGCACCAGGCGATGCTTTATGATAGCCTTCCGAAAACCAGAGTGCGCTGTAATATCTGCCAGTGGCGCTGCCAGATAGGGCAGGGCAAAGGCGGTGTCTGCAGGGTATATCAGAACAAAGATGGCGTCCTGAATAATATGAATTATGCGCAGGTGTCTTCGCTGGCTGTTGATCCCATCGAAAAGAAACCGCTGTTTCACTTCTTTCCCGGCAGCCTTGCCTTTTCCATTGGTGGATGGGGTTGTAATTTCCACTGTCAGGACTGCCAGAACTGGGAAATCGCTTGTGTCGACCTGCCGCAGTCGGGGCGTCAGATTAATCCCGAGGAAGCCGTCAGGATGGCAAAGGAATACGAATGCCAGGGTATTGCCTGGACGTACAACGAACCCACCATGTGGTTTGAATATACGCTGGACTCCGCACGGTTGGCAAAGGAGAACGGTCTTTATACCGTCTATGTTACTAACGGATATATGACTCCGGAGGCGCTGGATACCATCGGCCCCTATCTGGATGCCTGGCGGGTGGATATAAAAGGTTTCAGCGATAGCTTATACCGCAAACTGGCAAAGATAAGCCAGTGGCGGGGTATTCTGGATGTTGCCAAACGGGCTAAGGATAAGTGGCAAATGCATGTAGAGATTGTTACCAATATAATACCCGCTATGAATGATGACAATGCGCAACTTGAGGGGATAGCCGGCTGGATATATAATGAGCTGGGTGAATTGACACCCTGGCATGTAACGCGGTTCTACCCTCATCATGATATGATGGACTCACCGCCAACCCCCATATCAACGCTGGAGCGTGCCGTTGATATCGGCAGGAAGGCCGGGTTAAAATTTGTATATACAGGCAATGCCCCGGGGCATGGAGGCGAAAATACCATCTGCTATAAATGTGGCAATACCCTTGTTAAGAGGTATGGCTATCAGACCGAGGTAATCGGAGTCAGGGGTTCTAAGTGCAAAATCTGTGGGACGGAGCTTAATTTCAGAACGGCTTAGGGGATAGTTGTCATGATAAGAGAAGCGATAACGGCAGGCAGGTTCTATCCGGATTCACCGGTTGAGCTCAGAGAAACGATAGCCGGTATGGTTGATGATAAAGCAATCAGGGAAGAAATAGTCGGGCTGGTGTCGCCTCATGCCGGCTACATCTATTCTGGATCGGTAGCCGGGGCGACTATTTCTCGGATTAAAATGAAAGATACTTTTATCATCCTGGGACCAAACCATACCGGGCTGGGTAAAGCCTTCAGTATTATGATTGAGGGTACATGGCGGACGCCACTGGGTGATGTTAAGATAGATTCGGATCTCGCCAGGCGTATTCTGGCATCATCCGCTTATCTTGAAGAAGATTATGATGCTCATCGTCTTGAGCATTCCATTGAGGTTCAGTTGCCATTTTTGCAGTATTTTAAAAATGACATCAAACTGGTGCCCATTGTGCTGGCTCATGCTGACGGCGCTGCCTATAAAGAAATAGGGAGGGCAATGGCAAGAGCGGTTAAAGATTTGAAAAGAGAAGCGGTTATCATCGCCTCCAGTGATATGACCCATTATGAGTCGCAAACCTCGGCACAGGAGAAGGATACCCAGGCGATTGATGCTATACTGACGTTGGACGAAGATAAGCTGATAGAAAAGGTTGAGGAGATAAATATATCAATGTGTGGTTACGCCCCGGTGGTCAGCCTGATTACGGCGGCAAAAGCGCTGGGGGCGAAAAAAGCCGAACTGGTAAAATACCAGACAAGTGGTGATACCACCGGCGATTACAGATCAGTTGTCGGTTATGCCGGGCTGATATTCAAAAACTACAGAATATCGCCGATAGCAAAACTGGCAAAGGAAGCAGTGGAGACCTTTATCAGAGATGGCAATATCATCCCGCCGCCGAATAAGCTCAGCACCGAGATGGGAAAGCGTGCCGGAGTATTCGTTTCGCTGCATAAGTCTGGACAGCTGCGGGGCTGCATCGGTACTTTTGAAGCGGCACAGGAGAATGTTGCCCGGGAGATAATAACCAATGCCGTTAGCTCGGCTACAAGAGATCCCCGTTTCCCGCCGGTTGCTGTCAGTGAGCTTGAGGGATTGGAATACAGCGTGGATGTGCTGACCAAGCCGATGCCCGTGAAAGACAAGAATAAACTAAACCCAAAAAAATATGGGTTGATAGTGGAGTGTGACTTTAGAAGAGGCCTGCTCTTACCGGACTTGGAAGGAGTTGACACTGTTGACAGGCAGATCGACATCTGCTGCCAGAAAGCGGGCATTGCGCCCGATGAAACGATACATCTCTATTGGTTCAGGGTGAAGAGGTATAAGTAGCTTTAGTAAGAAATACATCTCTATTAAAGGAGTGGATTATATGGATTTAAGGGAAATGCCGGCATTACGGATAGGTGATTTGGAGGCAAAAATACCGATTATTCAGGGAGGAATGGGTGTTGGCATTTCATTGTCAGAACTGGCTTCGGCTGTTGCCAATGAAGGCGGCATTGGAATTATTTCAACTGCCGGAATCGGCATGCTTGAGCCGGATTTTAATAAAAATTTCAGGGAAGCCAACCAGAGAGCCCTGCGGAAGGAAATAAAAAAAGCGAGACGGATGACAACAGGCATTATCGGGGTAAATATACTGGTAGCCTGTTCGGATTCTCATGACCTTATGCAAGTTGCCGTAGATGAAGGTGCAGACCTAGCTTTTCTTGGTGCCGGGCTACCATTGAATATTCCTGAGAAATTGCTGCTGGATGATTCGGGGAAAGCTAGAATAAAGGTTGTACCTATAGTGTCTTCCGCCAGGGCGGCTGGAATAATACTCCGCAGCTGGAAGAGAAACTATAACCATGTGCCTGATGCAATGGTTGTTGAAGGTCCTCTGGCTGGCGGGCACCTGGGATTTAAGAAAGAGCAGATAGGTAACCCTGATTATATACTGGAAAAGATACTGCCGGAAGTAATCTCTGTGATTAAACCCTATGAAGAGCATTTTAATAGAAGCATACCGGTAATAGCTGCCGGAGGCTTATATACAGGCGCTGATATTTATAACATTATCCGGATGGGAGCCCAGGGGGTACAGATGGCAACCAGGTTTGTGGTAACCCACGAGTGCGACGCTTCAATGAAATTTAAAGAAACCTATATAGAGTGCGAAAAAGAGGACCTCGTCATAATCGACAGTCCTGTTGGGTTGCCGGGGAGAGCAATAAATAACCGGTTTCTTAACGAAGTATCATCTGGAATTAAAAGACCATTCAAATGCCCCTGGAAGTGCCTGAGGACATGTGATATTGAAAATTCGCCGTATTGTATTTGTATCGCCCTGACCAATGCCAAAAAAGGAAAGTTTGAATATGGCTTTGCCTTTGCTGGGGCTAATGCCTATCGGGTAGATAAAATCACCTCCGTAAAAGAGCTTATAGCAACCTTAAAAGATGAATATGCAGTTGCGGCAGCCAGCTAAATACAGCATCGGCGATTTCAATTTACAATCAAGAAGGGAAGCATAGTGCTTGGTGAACCAGTAAAACTCTGTTGCTTCAGGGTGAAGTGGTATAGGTAAGGATAACTGCCTCTATGGCTGAAAATCTATTACTTGGTTTGGCTTGCATTCTTGTTCTCGGTATTGCCGCTTTATGGTTGGCGTGGCGGTTGCGCCTGCCGGCGCCGTCTTAAAAAAGACCGAATTGACGCAGGAGTTTGATTACGATGCCTTCGAAGCTTACTATGGTGATACAGCTATACCCCTTTTCCTGATTGACCAGAATAATAAACTAGTTATATTTACAGTGGATAGTCAACTCAAGCCCAAACCGGGACAAAAAATAATCAGTCTTATTAAAGCAGATAGAATTAAGGAGGCGGAAGAAGCTGCATGAGATACTACGATGAGATTTACAGTGAAACGATTCCGTTTAAGCTTATAAAGTACATTCTATTATTAGAGGGGAGTATCGGCGTAGTCTTTCTTGTACTGTACATAATGCAATTAACGGGAAATCTTGGCATAGAAGATGAGCTGCCGCAGTGGTATTTCCTGATTATGGCTGCAATAATGCTGGCAGTTGCCGTATTCCTTACCAATTTTAGGAAACTAAAAATCGGCATAACTTCGGATTCGTTAAGAGCCTCTTTTGGTTTTATAAAGTTTGAAGTACCCTTAAGCAGTGTAAGCAAAGTGTATACGGATGAAAAGAGCAGCCTGAAGTATGGGGGTTGGGGTATCCGGGGGAGGAAGTATAAAGAAGGCTGGGTGCTGGCATACACGACCATTGGTTATAAGAGGGTAGTTCTGAAACTTGAAGGACACAAGTATAAAAGGTTTGTCTTTTCAACGGCACACCCGGAAGAAATGGTTAATGTCGTAAATCAGCATTTAAGGTAATTGACGATGGATATGTTTGAGCATCAGTTTGAAAAAGACAAACTGAAAGAGGCTCCGTTAGCGGCGCGGATGAGACCCGCCAGTTTTGATGAGTTCGTCGGGCAAGAGCGTCTTGTAGGTAAAGGGCGTGTCCTGAGGAGGGCTATTGAATCGGGCAAGCTGCCGTCAATCGTCCTCTGGGGTCCGCCGGGCAGCGGCAAGACCACCCTGGCTTATATCATCGCCGGTATTACCGATTCTCACTTCAGCCCGGTCTCTGCCGTCAGCGCCGGCGTCGCCGACCTGAGGCGTATAATTGAACAAGCCAGAGAGCACCGCAAGATGAGACGTCAGAGAACCATCCTCTTTATAGATGAAATCCACCGTTTCAATAAAGCACAGCAGGATGCCATACTGCCCTATGTTGAAGACGGCACCATAACGCTTATCGGGGCGACGACCGAAAACCCGTCTTTTGAGGTCATTTCGCCACTGCTTTCCCGCTGCCAGGTTTTCACGTTGAAACCGCTTGCTGCCGACGAAATCCGCATAATAGTATTCAGGGCATTGAAAGATAGCCTGCGCGGCCTCGGCGCTTTAAAGGCGGAACTGGCTGATGATGCCATGGAACACATTATTGCCATGTCGAACAACGATGCGAGGGCCGCCCTTAATATACTTGAAATGGCTGTCCTGACTACACCTGCGGATGATAAGGGTAGGCGGCATATTTCGCTGGCTACCATTGAAGACGCCATTCAGCACCGGGCTTTAACCTACGATAAAGGCGGCGAGCAGCATTTCGATACCATATCTGCTTTGCATAAATCAATGCGGGGTTCGGACCCGGATGCCTCCCTCTACTGGCTGGCACGTATGCTGGAAGCCGGGGAAGACCCGCTCTATGTAGTACGGCGACTGGTGCGTTTTGCTTCAGAGGACGTCGGGATGGCTGATCCCCAGGCATTAGTTGTGGCTATGGCGGCGCAGCAGGCGGTTCATTTCATCGGTATGCCGGAGGGTAACCTGGCTCTGGCTGAGGCGGTTGTCTATCTGGCTACGGCACCCAAGAGCAATTCTCTGTATCAGGCTTACTCGCGGGTGCAGGAGCAATTAAAAAAGGGCTCAAACGAAACGGTGCCCCTGCACCTGAGGAACGCTGTAACATCACTGATGAAAGATGTCGGCTACGGCAAGGACTATAAGTATGCCCATAACTACCCCGGACACTTTGTAAAACAGCAGAATCTCCCCGATGCGCTTAAGGGAAAACGCTTCTATACACCCGGTGACCAGGGCTATGAAAAGCAGGTATCCGAACGGCTGAAGAACTGGTGGCAGGAGAAGGATACAAAGGGTAAAGAATAGGCGGCCGTTTATCTTTACGGCGAGCAGCCTGAAAATCACCTTGACACCCCCTCCCGCCAATGTTTATACTAGATTATACAGTACTGACGCGGGGTGGAGCAGTGGCAGCTCGTCGGGCTCATAACCCGAAGGTCG
>DAOVXW010000135.1 GCA_030635945.1 Dehalococcoidia bacterium | reverse complement strand
TCTGGGCTTTACTGCCGACACGGGATACCGATATACCGACATTCAGTGCCGGCCGTATGCCGGCGTTGAAAAGGTCCGTTTCCAGGTAAATCTGACCATCGGTAATAGAGATTACATTTGTCGGGATATAAGCCGATACATCACCGGCCTGTGTTTCGATAATGGGCAATGCGGTAAGTGAACCGCCTCTGTTTTCTTCGTTCAGTTTGGCTGCTCTTTCCAGTAAACGGCTGTGCAGATAAAATACATCGCCCGGATAGGCTTCTCGCCCCGGCGGGCGGCGCAGCAACAACGACATCTGGCGATAAGCCCAGCCGTGCTTAGAAAGGTCATCATATATTATAAGTGCATCTTTGCCCTGCTCCATAATCTCTTCACCTATGGCGCAGCCGGCATAGGGAGCCAGGTACTGCAATGCCACCGATTCCGAAGCATTGGCAGCAACAACAATGGTATGCTCCATCGCACCATATTCTTCCAGTTTGGCTACCACCTGTGCCACCTTTGATGCTTTCTGTCCGATGGCAACATAGATACAGGTTAAATCGCCCCCCTTCTGGTTTATTATGGCATCCAGTGCTATAGCCGTTTTTCCCGTAGAGCGGTCTCCGATGATCAACTCTCTCTGCCCCCGGCCAATCGGTATCATGGCGTCAATTGCCTTGATACCGGTCTGTACCGGTGTATCCACTGATTGGCGGGTGACTACGTTAGGAGCAACTCTTTCCAGGGGGCGTGTGCTCTTTGTTTTTATGGCTTCTTTACCGTCCATTGGTCTTCCTAACGGGTCTACAACTCTGCCTATCAGTACATCACCCACCGGTATTTCGGCAATACGTCCGGTAGCACTTACCTCATCACCTTCTCTAATACCCGAATCGTCGCCCAGGATAACGGCGGCAACGCTGTCTTCTTCAAGGTTGAGGGCTATACCCATAACCTCATTGGGGAACTGAAGCAATTCATTATACTTGGCTCCGGCCAGCCCATGGATTCGGGCAATGCCATCTCCCACTTCTACCACATTGCCTACGTCAACCATAGTTATTTTTGCACCAAAGTGCTCTATCTTCTTTTTTATAACGGATACAATATCCTGCTCTTTAGCTGTCAATTCAGCCACCTCCTGCCAGCCTATTGGCTTATATCAGTTCTTTTTTAAGTTCTTTCAGTCGACCCCTGGTACTGCCATCTATCAGTTTGCCAGCCACTTTTACTATAATCCCTGCGATTATATCAGGGTTAACATTTTCGGATTCTATAATCACCTTTTTTCC
This sequence comes from Dehalococcoidia bacterium, assembly GCA_030635945.1. Taxonomy (GTDB): domain Bacteria; phylum Chloroflexota; class Dehalococcoidia; order Dehalococcoidales. Next base: position 1,775 of record DAOVXW010000135.1, on the reverse strand, counting down.
GGTTATATCACTTAGCTTTTCGCTTAAATTCAGCCTGGTTACGTCATCCATCGGTATCGCAGTAGTAACCTCGGCTCGCTCTATGCCATTGTATTCATCAACCAGACGCCGGTACTCATCGGCGATATCGGGTAGCATTCCCACCCTGCCTTTTGAAATCAGCAGGTAGACCAGATTCAGTACCGTTTCTGTTACCTCACTCAACCCGTCATGCAATAAACTAACCTTATTATCAACATTAATTTTTGGGTTATCAAGATATGCGATTATATCCGCATCCTGACCCAGCCTGGCAACCTTCTCCAGTTCAGCCTGCCTGACGTCTATATACTTTTTCTCGCTCAGCTCAAAAACTGCCTGTGCATATCTTCGAGCAGAACCCTTTTTAGCCACAGCTACGGCCTCCGATTACTATTACTTACTTTTACTATTATTTACTTTATTTTATTCCCGAACTCTCTTCAAGTGTTTTTTCAATGAGCTTTTTATGTGCTTCTTTATCAAGCGTTCGGTCAATAACCTTACCCGCCGCTAGCACCGTCAAATCAGCAAATTGATGCCGCAAATCAGTCACAGCTTCATCACGCTCCCTCTGTATCTCACCCTGCGCCCTAGCAATCAGCCTTTCAGCATCTACCGCTGCTTCTTCCCTTGCCTTTTGCCTTGCCTCTTCACCAGCCTGCTCTGCCCTTTGTATTATCTTTTGACCCTTTTTGCTGGCCTCCTGAATGCGCTTTTCCGTTTCTTCTTCCGCCAGCTTCGCCTGTTCCTTTATGTAATCCGTCTGATCTATACTTTCTTTAACCCTTTTTGAACGCTCATCAAGCATACGCAATATGGGCTTATAAGCCACAAAGTAAAGCAGTGCAAACAGGATAGTAAAATTAATTATCTGCGCTATTAAAGTTGACGTATTTATACCCAGACTACCTAGGCCACCTTCCATTTTTATCCCCCAAAGTACAAGTTATTTATGATTTATTGGTCAGCGCAATCAAGCAGTCAATACTGCCAGCAACACGATACCAGCTATAAGTATAGCTCCCAATATAGCTGCCCCAATAATAGTTCCTATGAATGAAGGAAGACCATTTTCCATAACACTCTCCATGCATTTATTTAGGCTATCATAGCCAGTATAATGCCTATAATCAGAACGTAGATACCAATAGCTTCTGTAAGCCCAGCTACCAGGATCATATTGGTAAATATGGGACCTCTTGCCTCTGGATTACGGGCTATGCCCTGTAATGCAGAGTAACCAATAAGCCCCAACCCTAGGCCGGGTCCCAACATTCCCAAGCCTACTGCCAGCCCTACTGCTAACATTTTTAATCCTTCTGCGTCCATCCTTAACCCCCTTTATATTTTATTTTTTTATAGCGATATATTACTTTTTACTGCACTTCTTCTTCATGCGGAATTATGGCTATTGTAACAAATATGAGAGTAAGTCCGGCAAATATAAGCGCTTGTATGAAACCGATGAGCAATTCCAGTCCATAAAATGGAACAGCAAACAGCCACGGTACAAGGAAAGCTGCCACCAGAAGTAATATCTCACCAGCCGTCATATTACCAAAAAGTCTGAATGTAAGGCTTATAATGCGAATAAACTCAGTAAATCCTTCAAGAAAACCGGTAAATATATTTATCCCACCGGTGAATAAAGTGAGTGGAGCCTCTTTAAAATTACCTTTTAACAACTGTTTTAAACCACGCTTAAACTCTCCCAGATTAATGAATTTTTTTAAATAACCGGTACCAAGCTTGCG
>DAOVXW010000010.1 GCA_030635945.1 Dehalococcoidia bacterium | reverse complement strand
CTAAAAAAATTAAAACTATAATTAAACTGCAACTGCCAGCCGGGCAGGCAAATCCGGCACCCCCGGTCGGTACGGCCCTAGGACAGCATGGGGTCAATATTATGGCTTTCTGCAAGGAATATAACGAGCGCACCTCTAAAAACGCCGGCTCTATTATTCCCGTGGAGATTACCATCTTTCAGGACAGGTCTTTTAAATTCATTACCAAAACTCCACCGACGACCGATTTGTTGAAAAAAGCACTGGGTATAGAGAAGGGGGCCGGCGCCACCGGTCACGATGAAACGACTGCATTATCCCATGATAAGCTGCGTGCAATAGCCCAGCAAAAGATGCAGGATCTGAATGCCATCGATATCGAAGGGGCAGAGAAGATAGTTGCCGGTACTGCCCGCAGTATGGGTATCAAGGTAGAATAGATATGACAAAACAAAGTAAAAATTATAAAGAATCAACAAAACTTATTGATAGAACCGTCGAGTACCCACCGCAGGAAGCTATCGAGCTGGCAAAAAAGGTTTCTTTTACCAAGTTTGACGAAACTGTCGAGCTTCACCTGCGAATGGGCGTTGACCCGCGTAATGCCAGTCAGCAGGTACGCGGTGTCGCCCTGCTGCCTCACGGTCTTGGGAAAAAAGTGAGGGTCCTTGTTTTTGCCCAGGGTGAAGCCGAGAAGATTGCCAGCACAGCCGGTGCGGATATAGTCGGCAGTGAAGACCTTGTCAAGAAGATAGAGGGTGGCTGGCTGGAGTTCGATACCGCCATAGCCACTCCCGAAATGATGAGCAAGGTTGGTAAGCTGGGTAAGATTCTGGGCCGTAAAGGGCTTATGCCCAACCCGAAAGCAGGCACGGTGGTTACAGCCAACGACCTGCCACGGGTTATAGAAGATGCCCGTAAGGGCCGCGTTGAGTTCAAACTGGATAGAACAGCCATTATTCATTTACCTATTGGCAAGATAAGCTTTGAAGCCGATAAGCTGCTGGTTAATCTGATGACGATTGTTGAAGCGGTGATAAAAGCAAAACCCGCCAGCGTTAAGGGGCAGTACATAAAAAGTGCTTATTTAACCACCTCAATGGGCCCCAGTATCAAGCTTGACCTGAGAACGGCGCTAACTTTAAGTGCCGCATAATTTTTAACAACCGAATAATATTTGCTTGTCTCATCCAGAGACAGCGGGTGCCTATTAAAGGCTTAATATATGCCTGCCGAGGATTGTGGATCTTTTTATTTAGTATTTTAAGTCCTTGCGCCTCAGGCACAGGGGCTTTTTTAATAACAGCAGTCAGGAGGTGAAATAGTTGAACAGAAAACAAAAAGCACAGGTAGTTGAAGATTTAAAAGAATCGATGACTAAATGCAGCAGCGGTGTTCTAACCGATTACAAGGGTTTATCAAACACCGAGATAACCTTGCTGCGCTGCAAATTTCGCGAACTTGGTATTGAGTACCGTGTAGTCAAGAACACCCTTGCCCATTTTGCCGCCAAAAAAGCAGGCAAGGATTTTCTCACTGGTTCCCTTGAGGGGCCGATAGCCATCGCCTTTGGCTATGATGACGTAACAGAGCCTGCCAAGGTTATTATGGGTTATATCCGCTCTTCAGAATCTGCTTTAAGCATCAAGTGCGGCTTTTTAGGTGATCGGTTTCTTAACCAGGATGATGTGAAAACCCTGGCTAGCCTACCATCCAGAGATGTACTGATAGCCCAGGTTCTTGCCGGGATGCAAAGCCCCATCGTTGCCCTTGCAAACTGCTTTGCCCACCCGCTAAGGGAGTTTAGTGGAATACTGCAAGCCAGAATAAAACAATTGGAGGAAGAATAAATGTCTGAAGAAAAAGAAGTAAAAACAACCGAGGAAGCCGTCCCGGCCGAATCCAAAGAGGAAAAACCGGCGGCAGAAAAGAAGGCAGCCAAACCGTCAAAGACAACTGCCGGTGAAGCCAAGGACAAAGACGTAAAAACGACGGCTGTGGCACAGGAAATAATAGACACAATCAAGAAGATGACTGTTCTTGACCTTTCCCAGCTGGTAAAAGCCCTGGAGTCTGAATTTGGCGTCAGCGCCGCAGCTCCGGTAGCAGCCGCAGCAGCACCAGCCGCAGCCGCAGCCGCCCCTGAAGAAGAGAAGACGGAATTTAATGTCATTCTCAAAGAGGTGGGCGCCAATAAGATAAATGTTATAAGGGCAATACGCGAGTTGACCGCCCTCGGCCTTAAGGAGTCCAAGGACCTGGTGGAATCCGCTCCCAAGACAGTAAAAGAAGCGGTCAGCAAAGATGATGCGGCAGCAGCTAAAGCCAAACTGGAAGCTGCCGGTGCCACCGCCGAAATCACTTAATAAGTTTTGTCGGATTGATATCTTTTACGGGGCTTTTACGGGGAAAGTATATCTGCTTGTAAATATTATTAAAGACGGGTATACTTTCCCCCGATAGTAATCCATTTGGGAGAAGTAAACAGATGCCAGATTCTGATTTATTGATAGTTTTTATCCTTGGCGGAGTATTTATCCTGCTGGGAGGCGGGGTTTTGCTGTGGGGCAAAAGTGAAGAAAAAGACTACTATAAAGCCATTTCAACCCACAGTGATGTGCGCGAATATATTGAACATACACCGGAAAGGCCCGAACCCAGAGGTTTAAAGACAGGTGGTTTTATAGCTATCTTTCTGGGCTTATTTTTGCTCATCCTGGGTGGTGTCTTCTGGCTTTCCCAGTGATGTAAAGGCATCCGCCAGGCTTTTGGGTTCTCCTTTGACTTCCAGTCTGCCGGTAGCCACCTTGTCCGGCAGTATCATCCCGCTGGAAACAACAATCTTTATGCCTTCGTCTATTGATATGTTGGTGTGAATGACCTGCTCCTCGGTGGCAACCTCAAAATAGCCTGATGTCGGTATCGGTGCTGTCGGCACATATAATCCATAGTATTTCTTGCCATCTTTGTCCTTTATAACGTTAGTTACGAAGGCGATGGTGGTCATCCCCGGCCGTGGGAACTCCACAAATACAACCTCTCTGAAAGCCGCTTTGTTTATCCCCGTTCCTGAAAGCCCTTCAATCACCTGTTTGGCGCCTATGTAAATCTGGCGGAATATCGGCACCCTTCTAGCTATCATTTCGGTAAAATTGATTACCTTCTTTCCCAGATAGTTGCTGGCGACAACTCCAGTGATGTATACCAGAACTAGAAATATAGCAAAACCAAGCCCCTGAATCTCTCGCCCGAAGATGGCTTCTATAATCGGCTGCAACATACTGTCCACGCTTGAGAATACCCACCATAGAATCCAGGCAGCTATCACCAGCGGTACGACAACCAGTATACCGGCTACGAAATTTCTTCTGAATACTTTTAAAAACCGATAGCCGGCTGGTTCATCTTTTTTTGTCATTGTTTACTCGCTTTCCTGTTAAGCCATCCGCCTTGGTCTATACTATATTGCTTCTGCAATATGGTTTGCCTTTATTATATCACTATTTTCTAAATCGGCGATGCTGCGTGCCAGTTTCAATATGCGGTGAAATGCACGGGCAGACAGATAAAGCTGCTTCATGGCTGCCTTAACCCGCTCCCTGGCTTCCTGGACAGCTGCGTCAGGTAAACCTACAATTGTAAAGGAAGGTAAGCCGGGTGAAATATCTACCTCCACCTCCACGATAGCGCCCTCAAGCCCTATAAGTGCACAACTGTTTATCTTGGCTAACATCTTTTTCTGTCTCCTATGTTACCCTTAAGCCTCATAGGTGTCAATCGCAGCATATATCGCTTTAAATAATCAAAGTATTGCATCCGGTGGTAAATTGTGCTATATTTTAATTAGTTGAAGATGTGAAATTGGAGTGGGTCTAAGCCCCACTTTTTTGTTGTATGGCAACCTGTGAAATTTAAGGGTTAACTGAGAATGAAGAGTGATTTTTTACTGGCTATAACGCAGCTGTCAGCGGAGAAGAATCTGCCCCGTGAAGTGGTTCTCGGTGCGGTTGAATCTGCGCTTGCATCGGCTTATCGTAAAAACAACTTCACGCCTGCTCAGGATATTTCTGTAAAAATTGACCCGTCAAGCGGCAGGGTTGTAGTTTGGGCCGAAAAGACGATAGTTGATAAAATCTCGGACACACGCTGCGAGATATCATTGGCTGATGCTCATAAAATCAATCCTGATGCACAGCTTGATGATGCCATCAAGGTTGAGGATACACCCCACAACGCTGGGCGTATCGCCGCCCAGACAGCCAAACAGGTCATTTTACAGCGTCTCCACGAAGCGGAACACAGCGCCATCTTTGAGGAATATACAGATAAAGAAGGGGAGATTATAACCGGCGTTGTAAGGCGCATTGAATCACGCCAGATATTTATAGACCTGGGCAGAGCAGAGGCGGTGATGCCGGCAGCTGAACAGGCTCCCAATGAAAGATATCACATCGGTCAAAGGCTAAAGGTTTACCTTCTGGAAATAGCCCAGTCAGTCAAAGGGCCTTTACTTATCGTGTCACGCTCTCACCCAAACCTCCTGCGCCGGCTCTTCGAACTTGAGGTGCCCGAAATCTATAACGGCACCGTAGAGATAAAAGTGGTGGCACGGGAGGCCGGTTTCCGCAGTAAGGTTGCCGTGGCGGCACGTCAGGAGGGCATTGACCCTGTTGGCTGTTGTGTTGGCCTGCGTGGCATCAGGATACAAAATATTGTCAATGAGTTGAACGGCGAAAAGATAGATGTCGTCAACTGGGATGCAGACATAGCAACTTTCATGGCAAGTGCTCTCAGTCCGGCTAAGATAACAGGTGTCAGTATAAATGAAGAGGAGAAATCAGCTACCGTTATTATTCCAGATAAACAACTTTCTTTAGCCATCGGCAAGGAGGGGCAGAATGTAAGGCTGGCAGTCAAACTGACCGGCTGGCGGATAGATATCAAGAGCGCCTCCGAAGCTGAGGAAGAAAGGCTGAAGGCAGCCAAAGAAAAGGGTGAAGATATAGATACTGCCGTTGAGGAGTTTGCCGTTGAAGAACCGAAAGCAGGCGAAGAAGCTCCTGTTCTGGCAGGGGTATCGGAAAAAACGGATGACACTTCAGCAACCCCCGAAAGTGAACTCAAGGTGCCAGCATCCCTTATAATTCCGAAGCCAAAAACGGTAAAGAAAGAATTAAGATTTGCCGAAGAAATAGCGCCGGTGGCATCTGCTAAACCCGGAGCTAAAACAAAAAAGAAGAAGTCATCCAAGAAAAAGGGGTCCGCCGAGGATGGCATACGCTTAAAGAAACAGCGCCGTAGCCATGAAGCCTATAATGAAGCTGAAGATGAAGATGAGTACTAATAAACATATTCCGCTACGTACCTGTATTATCTGCCGCGATACCAAAAACAAGCGTCAGCTAACCCGCCTGGTATGTGATACCGGCGGTAGTGTGCAGATTGACGCCAATGGTAGAAAACCGGGACGTGGTGCTTATCTATGTAATATGCCGGAGTGCTGGCAGGGCGCGGTTTCAGGTGGTCATCTGGAGCGCGCTTTGCGAACTGTTATCACCCGTGAGAGCCGTGATCAGCTTGCCGAATACGGAAATAACTTAATCGTGGATTGTTAATATGGCTAGAGGATATAAACGCAGGAATAGCAAACCATTACCGAAGGTTGTCCCCGATATTGTTCCACCTTCAACTGAAGTGAAACCTATCGAACTTCCCCATACCATGAGCGTCAGGCAGCTGGCTGAATCCCTCAACGTTAGCGTTGTCAATGTTATAAAACAGCTGATGAAAGCCGGCATCATGACTAATATAAACCAGGTTATTGACTATGACGCAGCGTCACTGGTATCCGCCAACTTCGGCTATAAAGCACAGCTTCAGGCACAAACAACCCGCAAGGCAACCAGCGTCATCAGCGAGATTAAAAGGCAACAGCTTCTGTCTGAAGAGAGGGGCCACTTAAAATCCCGCCCACCGGTAATAACCATCATGGGGCATGTTGACCATGGTAAAACCAGACTGCTGGATGCCATAAGGCAAACAAACGTTATGGATACAGAGGCCGGCGGTATCACCCAGCATATTGGCGCTTACCAGGTAGAGGTTAAGGGACATAAGATTACCTTTCTTGATACACCGGGGCATGAAGCTTTTACCGCTATGCGGGCTCGTGGAGCCCGTGTTACAGACATTACAATACTGGTAGTAGCCGCCGATGACGGCGTAAAACCACAGACTCTGGAAGCTATAGACCACGCTAAAGCAGCCGGAGTGCCTATCGTAGTGGCTATCAACAAGATAGATAAACCTAATGCCAATCCTGATGTCGTCAAGCAACAACTGGCTGATGCAGGCCTCGTTATCGAGGAGTGGGGTGGCGATGTCATCTGCATACTGACTTCAGCCAAGGCTAAAAAGGGGATTAACGACCTGCTTGAAAATCTGCTTCTGGTAGCCGAAATGGAAAATCTTTTGGCTGATCCGTCTCAACCGGCAAAGGGAGTGGTAATTGAAGCTGAAATGGACAAGACGAAGGGAGCACTGGCTACAGTTCTCATCCATGACGGCACTCTAAAACCCGGTGATTCGGTGGTAGTCGGCACCACCTGGGGACGGATTAAGGCGATGTTCAATGATGCCGGCAAGCAGGTGAGGAAGGCAAAGCCATCGACGCCGGTTGTTATCCTCGGCCTACACGACGTTCCCCAGGTAGGAGATACGTTAACCGCCGTAACCGGCGAGCGCCGGGCAAGAGGACTGGCAGAAAAAAGAAAGCAGGAAGATGAATCGGCACCGAAAGCGGTCAGCCTTACAAATATCTTTGATCAGATAAGTACCGGTCGCGTTAAGGAGCTTAATATAATTGTCAAAGCCGATGTCCAGGGCAGCATTGAACCGATAAAAGATTCGCTGCACGGGTTGAGTACAGACGAAGTACAGGTCAACCTTGTTCATACCGGCAACGGCAATGTTACCGAAAGCGATGTCATGCTGGCTATCGCCTCGAAGGGGCTGATTATCGCTTTTAATACTGGTGTCGAAACCGGCGCCACACGCCTGGCTGAAACCGAAAGTATAGACATCCGCAACTACAATGTTATTTACGAACTGTTAGGTGATGTAGAAAAAGCCCTTAAGGGAATGCTCGAGCCTGAATATGTCGATGTTATTGATGGTCGGGCAGAAGTAAGGGCTTTATTCCCCAGTAGCAAAAAGAGAAGCGTAGCCGGTATCTATATCACCGAAGGCAAGGCTAACCGTAATGCATCGGTAAGAGTGCTGCGTAATAATAAGGTTTTGGCTGAATCCGTTGTCGACAACCTGAAACGCTTCAAGAATGATGTTAAAGAAGTGGCTACCGGCTATGAGTGCGGTATTATAGTTAAGGGTTACAATGATTTTCAGGTCGGCGATATACTTGAGTTTTTCAGCAGTCAAAAAGCCGGCTAGGAATAAAGAATGGTGTTTCGTATAGAGCGGGTGAACCACCTCATCCGCCAGGAAATAAGCGATCTGCTAAGGCTCGAAGTAAAAGACCCCAGACTCAGTGGTCTTGTCTCTATCACCGAAGTGGAAACATCCTCCGACCTTAAATATGCCAAGGTCTTTTTCAGCTTTCTGGGCAGTACTGAGGAAAAGAAAGAAGTATTAAGCACGCTTGTTGCTGCTTCGGGTTTTTTTCCATAACGAACTGGCAAAGCGCCTGAGTCTGCGCCATATACCAGAACTTGATTTTCGCTGGGACGATTCCATTGAAAAAGGGGCTCACATTCTGGAACTCATAGACAAGGTATCACAAAATGGAGAGCAGAGCTGATTATGGATGGCATCTTAAATATTAATAAACCGGTTGGCAATACTTCATTTAGTATCGTATCTATTATCAAACGGCTGATCGGCGAGCGCCGGGTCGGTCATGCCGGCACTCTCGACCCAATGGCCAGTGGCGTATTACCGGTTTGCTTCGGCAAAGGTACAAGGATTGTTGAATTTCTGTTGGAGTCCAGTAAGGTCTACCGGGCGCAGATAGAACTCGGGATTGCCACAGATACCCACGATGCCATTGGTAATATTACCAAACGCGGTGATTCTTCAGCCATAAAAACGGAACAGATAGAGCAGGCGCTTTGCTCATTCCGCGGTTTGATACAACAGGTGCCGCCGATGTTCAGTGCCTTAAAATACAAGGGCAAGCGTCTTTATCACTTTGCCAGAGAAGGTATTACCGTCAACCGTGAAAGCCGTGCCGCCACCATCCACCGCCTTGAACTATTAGATTTCAATACGTCTTTTGTTACACTTGAAATAGAATGCAGCCGTGGTACTTATATACGTTCACTGGCTCATGACCTGGGCGAACTTCTGGGCTGCGGTGCCCACCTAAAGGAACTGGTTCGTCTCAGTTATGGACCCTTTGATATAGAGTCAGCCGTTTCGCCGAGCCATCTTGAGGATGCTTTTGCCAATAACGATTGGCAGCAATTTATATATCCTATAGACACCGTGTTGAGTAACTGGTCGTCAGTGGTTGTCGGTGATAAACAGGAGCAGGTTATAAAGAACGGCGGCTTGGTAAGTATGGAGAATGGCCAGATAGAAGATGGTGATAAAGGGAGGTGCCGTGCCTACAATGAAGAGGGCTGCTTTCTAGCCGTTCTCTATTTCAATAGCGAGAGAGGGCAATGGCAACCAGAGAAGGTATTCGTTTGATAACTTCCGGTTTTCAAGGCAACTCACTCCATGCCCTTGACAACCTACCTATAAAATAGATATAGTTCAAACAGTGTTCTGGAGGAGGTTGAAGATATTGCAAGCTTATTGTTTAAAATGCCGGGCGAAGAGGGAAATAAAGAATCCTCAGCGGGTTACCCTTAAAAATAGCCGACCGGCCACACAGGGTGTTTGCCCCGTATGTGGCACTAAAGTATTCAGGATCGGAAAAAGCTGATCATACAGAATATATTTTCTCCTTGGCTAACAGCCGGTCTATAATATAATTGGCGAATTGGCTGATTTGGCAGATTGTTATTAATTACAGAAAATCCTGCAGTATAATTCTGCTTTTTATTGGAAAGGGGTATAAAATTGGACAGTGTAAATGTAGCCTTAATAGGAATCGGTAATTGCTGTTCCTCACTGGTGCAGGGCGTTAATTTCTATAAGAAAGCAAAGGATGTTGAATTCGTTCCCGGACTTATGCATGTAAATCTGGGCGGCTATCATATAAGCGATATCAACTTTGTCGCCGCCTTTGATATTGATAAGAACAAGGTTGGGCAGGACCTGGCAAAGGCAATTGTTACGCCACCCAACAATACCTTCAATTTCTGCGAAGTAGCACCCACCGGCGTCAAAGTCGAGCGTGGTATGACCCATGACGGTCTTGGTAAATACCTCTCCAAAATAATAGAAAAAGCACCGGGACCGACTGCCGACATAGTTAAGATACTGAAGGATACAAAGACAGATGTTGTCATCAGCTATCTTCCGGTGGGCAGTGAAGAGGCAACCAAGTGGTATGTAGAACAGATACTGGAGGCCGGCTGTGGCTTTATAAACTGCGTTCCGGTATTCATTGCCCGCGAGAAATACTGGCAGCAGCGCTTTGAGAAAAAGAAGTTGCCTGTAATCGGCGATGATATAAAATCACAGGTCGGCGCGACCATAGTCCACAGAGTGCTGACACGCCTGTTCCGTGACCGCGGCGTCAAGCTTGAGAAGACTTACCAATTGAATTTCGGCGGTAATACTGATTTTCTGAATATGCTGGAGCGGGAGCGTCTTGAGTCCAAGAAAATATCAAAGACCAATGCCGTTACTTCCCAGCTTGATTATAAACTTGATCCGGATGATATCCATATTGGCCCCAGTGACCATGTTCCCTGGCTTACCGACCGCAAATTCTGTCATATCCGTATGGAAGGACGCACATTTGGCGATGTTCCCCTGAACCTGGAATTGAAACTGGAGGTATGGGATAGCCCCAACTCAGCCGGTGTGGTTATCGATGCCATACGTTGCTGTAAACTTGCCCTGGACAGAGGAATGAAAGGAGCGCTGGTTGCGCCTTCTTCCTATTTTATGAAATCTCCACCGGTTCAATATACCGATAACGAAGCCCGCCGTTTGGTGGATGAGTTTATTACCGAACAGCCAGAGTGCCAGCCGGTAACCAAACCTGCAAATAAAAAATCCTAGCCACCATGAGCTTTACAGTTAAAATTAACTAGGAATAGAACGGTTCTTTATGAAGATTGCGCTGGTTTCTCCGTATGACTTCACCCACCCTGGTGGAGTAGTTAATCATATCATGGCTCTATATGACCAGCTTAGAGAAATGGGGCACGAGGTCAAGATTATCGCTCCGGCATCCCAGTCCGTACAATATAATGATGACCGCTTCCTGCATATCGGTAAAGCCCGCCCGCTTCCCGTCCGCGGCACTACTATCCGTATCAGCCTGTCTTTAAGGCTGGCATCCAAAATAAAAGAAGTACTCTCACGCGAAAAATTCGACATTATACACCTGCACGAGCCGTTTATGCCTATGCTCTGCAGCGCCATGATCCGCTTTTCAGACTCGGTAAATATCGGCACCTTCCATGCCTGCCTCGGCAGCCCCGGCTATAACTTCGGCTGGCCTATTTCCAAGCTGATGCTGCATCGTCGCCAGCGTAAACTGGTCGGTAAAATAGCTGTTTCAAAATCGGCTTTGAATTACGCCTGCAAACACGTCCCGGGGGAATATACCATTATCCCCAACGGCATTGATCTGGAACACTTTTCACCGAATGTTTCGCCGATTGAAAGATTCGCTGACGGCAAGATAAACATCCTTTTTGTTGGCCGTCTTGAAAAACGCAAGGGATTGGACCACCTGCTAAAGGCATATAATAAGGTTAAGAAAGAATACGCAAACTGCCGCCTTATCATCGTTGGTCCCGGTATTAGATTCCGCCGTAAGTATGAGAAATATGTAAAACGCAACCACCTGGAAGATGTCGTCTTTATCGGCATGGTAGACTACGACGAGCTCCCCCGTTATTATAAAACCGCCGATATATTCTGCGCACCGGCAACCGGCAGGGAGAGTTTTGGTATTGTCCTGCTGGAGGCTATGGCACTCGGTAAACCGATTGTCGCCAGCAATATAGAAGGTTATGCCGGTGTTATCACAAATGGCGATGAGGGATACCTTGTTCCGCCCAGGGACGACAATGAATTAGCCCGGGCGCTTATGACGCTTATAAACGATAAATCATTAAGACAACGGATAGGAGCCAGAGGTCTTGTTACCGCTCAGGAGCATGACTGGAAAAGGATTGCCAAGAGAGTGGT
>DAOVXW010000034.1 GCA_030635945.1 Dehalococcoidia bacterium | reverse complement strand
GTGCCGGACTGGCTGTCAGCTATGCTGTTAATGCACTGGGCAGCCTAACTCTCCTTGAATACGGCAGAGAAGAACAGAAAAAGAAGTATCTGCCTGATATCGCCTGTGGCAAGAAACTTACCGCCTTCGCCCTGACCGAAGAAACCGCCGGCAGCGATGCCAGCGCCATAAAAACAACCGCCACCCGAGTGGATAACGGCTATATAATCAACGGCACCAAGCAATTCATCACCAATGGCGGCGAGGCTGATATCTATACTATTATTGCCGTCACCGATAAGGAAAGGGGCATCCGCGGCGCCAGTGCCTTACTGGTGGAAAAGGATACCCCCGGTTTTACCTTCGGCAGGAAGGAGAAAAAGCTCGGTATCCGTGCTTCTGTAACAAAAGAACTGATTTTCGAAGACTGCCCGGTACCCTCAGAAAACATTATAGGCAAGGAGGGGATGGGTTTTCCCATGGTTATGCGACTGTTTGATCGTTCCCGCCCCGGTATCGGGGCGCAGGCGTTGGGCCTGGCTCAGGGGGCTTTGGAGGCAGCGCTGGACTATGCCAAGCAGCGTAATCAGTTCGGTCAGCCTATTATTTCTTTCCAAGCCGTCAGCCATATGCTTGCCGATATGGCAATCAACGTGGAGGCAGCAAGGGCGCTGGTCTATGCCGCCGCCAGAAACGTTGACAGCAACACCAGAAACTTCAGTGCGGAATCCGCCATGGCAAAGGTCTTTGCCTCAGATGTTGCTATGAAAGTCACCGTAGATGCCATTCAGATTTTCGGCGGCGTCGGCTATATGCAGGATTACCCGGTTGAAAAAATGATGCGGGATGCCAAAATTACCCAGATATACGAGGGCACCAACCAGATTCTAAGAGATGTCATCGCCTCCGGGCTGCGTAAGAAAACCTTTTAATGAACTTCTTCACCGGCCGAATCCCAACTGGTTATTAACGTCCAGAACTAATAACTGCTTCCCGAGTTTGCGGTAAGCACCTGGCTATGGGTATAATATAGGGTTCGGTTACGGTATGGGTCGGGTGGATTATAATGCAGATAAACGTATCTCAGTTGCTCAAGGAGCCGATTGGCTCGGAACGTGATTATTTGATAAACGATTCCGTCAATATTATGGATAATAGCAGTAGTAGTATGGTTTATGGTAATGTCAAACTGACATGCACCAACAGGAGCATTCTCGTCAGGGGTAGACTTGATACTGCGGTCGGAGTTACTTGTGCCCGTTGTCTGGATGTATTCGACTGCCCCCTTAAGTTGGACTTTGATGAAGAATACTTCCCTGCCGGCAACATCGTCGGTGGTGATTTTTCACCGGCACATGATGAACCCAGTCTGTTTACCATCGATGACAATCAGGTTATAGATTTAACGGAAGCAATCCGCCAGTATGCACTTATGTCGGTGCCGATGAAACCACTGTGCCGCCAGGATTGCAGCGGGTTGTAAACCTTTTTATAGAATAAAACTGGAATGGAGTAATTATGGGAGCTTTACCGAAACGAAAAATAACCAAGGCTCGCCGTGGGCAGAGACGCAGCCATAATAAATTGACACCGCCGGCCCTCGTCAATTGCTCGCAATGCAACAGTCCCAAACTGCCGCATATAGTCTGCCCTGTTTGTGGCACCTACGCCGGCAGGGAAGTTGTTGAAGTCAAGGGTCCAAAAAAGAAAGCGGAGTAATTTACTTGCTGGAAAGCACCTTTTTTAATATAGAAAAGAGGTACTTATGGTGATTGAAGCGGCAAAGTTAGCCTATATTTTCCCGGGGCAGGGTGCCCAGTATGCGGGTATGGGGCGCGATCTTTATGATAGCTCTGATTCAGCCAGGGCGGTCTTCAAGAAGGCCGATGAAGCACTCGGTTTTCCGTTATCGCAACTATGTTTTAATGGCTCCGATGACGAACTTCGGCAGACAATCAACGCCCAGCCGGCAATAGTCACCATCAGTCTCGCTTTGCTGTCCGCTATCCGCAATTCAGATGGCAGCAAAAACCTGCTCGCCCCAGCTTTCGTTGCGGGCCACAGCCTGGGTGAATACACGGCACTGGCTGCCGCCGGGGTAGTAGACTTTGCCACTACCATTTACCTTACCCGCGAACGAGGCCGCCTGATGCACCAGGCAGGATTGGAAAATCCCGGGGGGATGGCAGCGATAATCGGGCTGGATGAAGCGTCACTGGCTGATATATGCACCCGGAGCGGTACTAAAATAGCCAATTTCAACTGCCCCGGTCAGCTTGTAATCAGCGGTGATAAAGATAGCCTGAACAGAGCAGTGAAGCTAGCCGAAGATAAAGGAGCTCGCCGCGTCATGCCGTTGCAAGTAAGTGGAGCTTTTCATACTCATTATATGCAACCGGCAGCAGATAGCCTGGCGGAAATTATAGCCACCATTTCCTTTGCTGCGCCACAAGTTCCCATAATAGCTAATACAACAGCCAGCGAGATTACGACTGTCGAAATGGTAAAGGAAGAGCTGCTTAGCCAGTTATGCAACAGCGTGCTTTGGCAACGCAGCATAGAATATATGATTAACAGCGGCGTATCCACCTTCATTGAGATAGGACCGGGCAAGGTTCTCAGCGGTTTAATCAAACGTATTAATAAAGATGTTAAGACAATAAACATATGTGATATTGAATCCATTGCAAAAATAAGCAATTTCCTTGATTGAAGTCTATAATTTTTTAAGTTATACAGGGGGTATTTATATGAATCTTACAGACAGGGTTGCTATAGTTACCGGCAGTGGACGCGGTATAGGGAAAGCCATTGCTCTTAAACTGGCTGAGGCCGGAGCAAGCGTGGTGGTTAATGATATAGATAAAGCAGCTGAGGAAGTAGCCCGGGAAATAAAGGCTATGGGTAAACACAGCCATGCGGTTATGGCTGATATCAGCTCAACCCCCGATGTCGCCAATCTTGTAGAAGCAGCCACGGCGGCCTATGGCAGGATTGATATCCTTGTAAACAATGCAGGTATTAACCGTGACCAGCTCTTGGTAAGAATGTCTGACGAAGACTGGGACAGTGTAATCAATATAGACCTGAAAAGCGTTTTTCTGTGTACGAGAGCCATATTGAGACCGATGATAAAACAACGCTGGGGCAGGATTATAAACATTTCCAGTATAGTCGGGCTGATAGGCAATGCGGGGCAGGCAAACTATGCTTCAGCCAAAGCCGGCATCATCGGTTTTACCCGCTCAATCTCCAGGGAAGTAGCCTCCAGGGGTGTTACCGCTAATGCCATCGCCCCCGGCTTTATCGACACCGATATGACGCAGAAGCTGCCCGAAAACCAGCGGCAGGAACTTATTTCACGCATCCCGTCCGGCCGCCTTGGCTCCCCTGAAGATGTTGCGGCAACCGTTTGCTTCCTGGCTTCGGAAGAAGCCGCTTATATCACCGGGCAGGTACTGACCGTCGACGGCGGCATGACCTAACAGATACACTCCACAATTTAATCCAGGGCTGTTATAATACTGTTTTGAAAGGTATATCTATGGCTGGGGCAAGAAGAAAAGCAAGAACAACAATATTCCAGGCGTTATATGAAATTGACTTCACCGGACATAATTCGGATGATGTCGTCAACCACCTGCTGGCTGAAAAGAGACTGTCCGAAGAAAACAACGCCTTCGTTCGCCAACAGGTGAGCGGCGTTATTCAAAGCAAACAGGAGATTGATGAAAATATAAAGCGATTTGCTCCTGCCTGGCCTGTAGACCAACTGCCAGCGGTTGACCGCAATATTTTAAGGCTTGCAATATTTGAGCTTTTAATGGATAATAAGGTGCCAATCAGCATAGCGATAAATGAAGCTGTAGAGCTGGCAAAAAAATTCGGTAGTGATAGTTCGGCAAGATTCGTTAACGGAGTTTTAAGCTCCGTCAGCACACTTGTTACTAGATAGACTAATGGAGGTAGAATATGGCAACCATTTCCGAGCGACTTAAAAGTATAGTCGTTGAACAACTGGGAGTCGATGAAAACGAAGTAATTCCAACAGCTAAATTCACTAATGATTTAGGTGCCGATTCCCTTGACCTCGTAGAACTGATAATGTCTATAGAAGAGGAGTTCAGCACCGAAACACAGAAGATTAAAATCCCCGATGAGGATGCTGAAAAGATAACAACCGTTCAGGACGCTCTCGATTACCTGAAGGATGCAGGCATCATAGATAAAGATGTTCCGCAGAGCACTAAAAAGGATACTCCAAAAGATACCGCAAAGGAAGATAATAAATAGATAAAACAAACTGCGGCATTACACAAGTTTGTTGTTTGCCGCCTGGTACCTGGATAGCTAATTAACTGTTTTGCCGGCTTCACCGATTGCAGCCATACTGGCGACCGGCAGACGAATACACTTTTCGGCAACTTTTCTGAAGTGAAAACCATAGACAGACAAGGTTATTGCCAGGGGCAATAAGCGGGGTTGCCGGAACAGGGTAGAGATCATGAGCTTCCAGAAGTATATTTTGCCCTTTCCCCAGATACCCAGAAACCATATGGATTTTACAAAAGCTATTAAATGATAAAACCTCAACCGTGACAAGCCCTTCTTCTTTTTAGGCCTGTATTCCTTCAGGCAGGTTCTTACGCGCTCATAATACTGCCTGGGGGAATAAATTGTCTTCAGGATATGTTTATAGCCGTTGACCAGGGTTTCGTATTTCATCTTGGGAATGAAGTTTATCGAGCAATCTGTATTATCACCGGAGAATTTTTCCAGCAAGCGGTGTTCTTTTTTCAAGCGCTTATATAATCTGGTGCCGCGGGGAGCGTTAAGTAATCCGACCATTGCGGTAACAATGCCGCTTTTCTGAATGAAGCTTATCTGGCTCTTGAAGATGGAGAGCGGGTCGCTATCAAAACCGACGATAAATCCTCCCTGCACCTGAATGCCATAATTCTGTATCTTTTTGACGGCGGCTATCAGGTCACGCCTTTCGTTTTGGTGCTTGTCGCACTCAGCCAGGCTTTCCTCATTGGGGCTTTCCACACCGATGAAGACCGTATCAAAACCGGCGTCCTCCATCAGCCGCATCAGCTCTTCGTCGTCAGCCAGGTTTATAGATGTTTCTGTCAGCAAGGCAAAGGGGTATTTCCTTTTCTGCATCCAGCCACTTATTGCCGGCAGTATTTCCTTTTTCAGCTTTTTCTTGTTGCCGATAAAATTATCATCAACCACAAAGACACCGGACCGCCATCCATGTTGGTAGAGCGCTTCAAGCTCAGCCAGTATCTGGTTTTTATCCTTTGTCCGCGGTTTATGCCCGTTGAGGACTACGATATCGCAGAACTCGCAGTCATAAGGGCACCCTCGCGAATACTGAACGTTCATCGAAGAGTAGTGTTTCATATTGATGAGTGACCATTTAGGTATGGGGGTTTTTGTTATATCCGGCCTTTCTTTTGATGTATAGATAAGCCGGGCATTTCCCGTTTTTAAATCAGCGAGGAAAGGCGGCAGCGTAACTTCAGCCTCATCAAGTATAAAGTGCTCTACGCCGCTAAATTCTTCATATTCGGTGGTGAACAGGGGCCCACCGGCAACAACCTTAACCCCGAGTTTATTACAGTGGGCAATAACCTCCCTGGCTGAACTGCGCTGCGTAATCATGGCGCTTATGAAAACATAGTCTGCCCATTTGATGTCTCTGTTCTTTAAGCCCCTGACATTCATATTGACTAGCTTTAACTGCCAGTCATCAGGCAGCATCGCGGCTATTGTCAGCAAGCCCAGCGGCGGAAAGGACGCCTTCTTGTTGATAAACTTGAGGGCATGCCTGAAGCTCCAGAAACTATCCGGATAACCTGGATAGACCATCAGTATTTTCAAAGCGGGTTCTCCTGCCAGGTGTGTTATATACAATTATATCATACCCCATTCTTATAACAAATTACCCCTAATACCTCCTCCAGTATCTCCTGCCATTTGTTACCCAGTCTTTTATAGTCCAGCCTTAGCTGGATTAAGCCAAACTTTACGCCATCCCTTAAAACCAGCTCCAGTTTCTTTTTATCAAAACGCATACCGGAAAACAGCCGCAGCACAATATTATTATCCTCCGTGGATATGGATTCTATGCCCGCTTTAGCCGCCAGCAGCTTGATCCTGACGGCATAGAGCAGGTTCTCCACCTCCGGCGGCAACTCACCAAACCTGTCTTTAAAATCATATCTCAATACCTCAATCTGTTCTTCATTCTTGACCT
This sequence comes from Dehalococcoidia bacterium, assembly GCA_030635945.1. Lineage (GTDB taxonomy): Bacteria > Chloroflexota > Dehalococcoidia > Dehalococcoidales. Next base: position 354 of record DAOVXW010000034.1, on the reverse strand, counting down.
CCGCCAGCCGGTGATAGAGCCTCAAACGGGTATTTACATCAGAAACATAATCATCGGGGATATAGGCTGGTAGGGGCAGGGCGACGGTGGGCTGGGGGAGTCGCTTCGCCTTATCTACGGGCTTGCCCGCCTGCTCTGCCCTTACCTCTTCTACCGCCTCTCCCAGCAGGCGAGTGTACAGGTTAAAACCGACGGCGGTTATGTGCCCGCTCTGCCTGGTGCCCAGCAGGTTACCGGCGCCCCGGATCTCCAGGTCTTTCATAGCGATATTGAAGCCGGCTCCAAGCTCGTTAGCCTCAAATATGGTTCTCAGGCGTTTCCGGGCGTCCGGTGTCAGCCGCTTACCCTTATCAT
>DAOVXW010000035.1 GCA_030635945.1 Dehalococcoidia bacterium | reverse complement strand
GCCACTGGTTAGTCACCCATTTGCGCAAATGTCAGCCAGGCTGGGATTGAGTGAAAACGAATTCATTTCACACTGCACTTCCCTGTTGCAGCGACGCATAATGCGACGCTTCGGGGCCGCATTAAATCATCGCAAAGCCGGTTTTACGGCAAACGCAATGACATGCTGGATTGTGCCTGCGGAAAAAGTTAATACCATTGGTAAAAAACTGGCATTATTGCCGCAGGTGAGCCACTGCTACGAAAGAGAAACCAACCCGCTCTGGCAATATAATATTTTCGCCATGATACACGGGTATACCAGGGAAGAATGTCGGCAAACGGCGGAAAATATATCTTCTGAAACAGGCATTACGGACTGCCTAATGCTTTTCAGTACTCGGGAAATAAAGAAAGCAAGGATTAAATACCCGGTATGAAAAAAGAGGAAAATAAATACTACCCGCTGTTTTTGAACGCGAAGGGCAGGAAATGTGTCGTAGTTGGCGGTGGTGAAGTTGCCCTTCGCAAGGTTGAAGATTTACTTGATTCTGGAGCCGAAGTTAAGGTTGTCAGCCCTTGTATCTGCCCCGAACTGGCAGAACTTGGCAGGCAAAACAGTATTCAGATTATTACCAGGAAATACCAGGCGGGTGATTTAGAGGATACCTTCGTTGCAATAGCGGCAACCGATGACAATGAAATTAATAAAATGGTTGTCTGCGAAGCCAGAGAAAGGTCTGTTCTTATAAACGTGGTGGATGACGCCGAAAGATCTGATTTTATTGTGCCTTCCTGCCTGCGCCGGGGAGATATCACCATTGCCGTATCAACCGGAGGCAAAAGCCCGGCTCTGACGAGAAAGCTGCGCCTTCGGCTAGAATCCGAATTCGGTGACGAGTATGCGCTGCTGGCAAGCATCGTCGGCGAGGTTCGCCAGGAATTTAAGAGAAAGTGCATTAAAGTCAGTGCTGAAGCCTGGCAGCAAGCCATTGATATTGATTGCCTTATCGGTTTGCTTGAAAAAGGTGAGGTAGAAAAAGCCAGGACTGTATTGATGGAAAATATAGAGGCAGAACAATAGTGTTTATATCACGTAAAGCTGTCTAATCATGATGAATATCAATCTGGTCGGCATAAACTACAGCACGGCGCCGCTGGCTATCCGTGAGAAGGCTGCTATTGGAACAGGAGAGGTGGAAAATGCCTTAAATCTGCTTGGTTCCCTTACGCCTCATGGTGTAATAATCTCCACCTGCAACCGCACTGAGGTATTTACCATCTCCACTGATAATGAAAATGAAACGGCAAACGGGCTGAAATTCCTGAAAAACTGCCTGAATGTATCAGATGATGTATTGCATCAGCATATATATACACTTGAAAGAAGCGCGGCAGTAGAGCATTTATTCCGCATGGCCAGCGGGCTTGATTCAATGATTATCGGCGAATATGAAATCCTGGGGCAGGTAAAGCAGGCGCTGGAAGCCGCAGAAAAGGTGCGGATGGTAGACTTGCCATTGCGCCATATATTCCAGAGCGCAATCCGCACCGGCAGGCGCGCCAGGGAAGAGACCGGCATAAGCAAAAACGCCCTTTCCGTTAGCTCTGTGGCGGTGGATTTGGCGGCTAAAGCTGTCGGCAATCTAAAGAACTCAAAGATGCTTGTTATCGGAGCTGGTGAAGCCGGCAGGCTGGTAGCGAAAGCTGCCCGGGACAGGGGGATATCTCAGATAGTTGTTGCCAGTCGTACTCAGGAGAGGGCTTCAAGTCTGACAAGCGTATTGGGTGGCACCGCCATCAGCCTTGATGATGCAGCGCAAGAAATGCATAACTGCAATATTGTCGTTACCTGCGCCAATGCCCCGCACAGTCTGCTGACAGTCAGCCAGCTAAAGGCAATAAAGCAGAGTAGATCCAGGCTACCGTTGGTGATTATAGATATCGCCGTTCCCCGCAATGTTGAGCCGGAAGTAGCACAATTAGAGGGTGTTTTTCTGTATAACATAGATGACCTTTATAGCATCAATAAAAAGAACCGCCGCCAGAGAGAATCGGAAATAAAAAAAACCGAAAGTATAATAGCCGAAGAAATGGCTAAATTCGCTGTCTGGTGGCGCAATCATAAAATCAGACCGCTGGTTCGCGCTATGATGAGCAAGGCAGAAAGAATACGCTATTCTCAGATGGAGCGCACTATGAAAAAAATGCCTTCATTGTCTGATGAAGATAGGTATCGTTTAGAAAAGATGACAAGGGCGATAATCACTAGAATATTGAAAGATCCTATCAACATTATAAAAACAAACGGGCTCACAGATGATAATTTCACCGAGACACTGAAAGAATTATTCCAATTGAGCGAAGTAGACAAATGAAAAAGATAGTTATCGGCACACGGGGCAGCAAACTGGCAATGGTTCAGGCTGAAACTGTTGCGGCCGCGATAAGGCAGCTTCACTCGGATACAGAGATATGCATAAGCAAGATAACCACAAGGGGAGACCGTGAAAGCACCGCAAAACTGGAAAATATAGCCGGGCTTGGTGTTTTTGTAAAAGAGCTGGAGGAAGCCCTGCTTGACGGTCGTATTGATATGGCAGTACACAGCCTTAAAGATATGACAACCGAGATTACGTCTGAACTGCATCTGGCGGCGGTTACAAAAAGGGTTGATCCTAGAGACGTATTTATATCCCGCGGGAAAACCCTGGGGGGAATGTCGCCCGGGGCAAAAATCGGCACCGGCAGCCTCCGGCGTGCTATTCAGCTTAAAGTATGTCGTAATGATTTGGAAATATGCAGTATCAGGGGCAATATTGATACACGGATGCGCAAGGTTACCGATGGCGAATATGACGGAACGATACTGGCGGCGGCGGCGCTGAAGCGGCTTAAACTGAAAACTAATACATACGAATATTTATCAAAAGAGCAATTCTTACCGGCGGTGGGGCAGGGCGCGCTGGCTATGGAAGTATGCTCAAACAGCGACGATGTTATCCGCGCTATTGCTCCTCTGAATCACCTGCCCACTTGGCGGAGCATTACCGCCGAAAGAGCCTTTCTTAAGGCTTTGGGAGGCGGCTGCCGTGCGCCGATTGCGGCATTGGGCATAATATCAGATAATATTTTAAGACTTGAGGGTATGGTTGGCAGCATCAGTAGAAACAAACTGCTGCAAAGTTTTGAAGAAGGCGATGCTGAAGATGCGAATAGCATTGGAATAAGGCTGGCAGATAAACTGCAGGGTATGGGAGGGGATGAGTTTATCGCCGAGGTACGTAATGAAGAGATCAGGTAAGGTATATCTGGTAGGCGCCGGCCCCGGTGCCCCGGGCTTGATAACGGTAACAGGAATTGAATGCCTTAAAAGAGCTGCGGTTATAGTTTATGACCACCTGCTGGATACAGCCCTGCTGGAAGCTGCGCCGCTGGATACGGAAAAGATATATGTCGGCAAGGTTGCCGGAAAGCACGCTAAGCTGCAGGCTGAAATAAACCGCCTGCTGGTGGATAAGGCTAAAGAAGGCAAGATGGTAGTTCGCCTCAAAGGCGGCGATCCTTTCGTTTTCGGGAGGGGCGGCGAAGAAGCCCAGGTTTTAGCTGAAAACGGCATTCCTTTTGAAGTGATACCGGGTATAACCTCGGCGGTGGCTGTGCCTGCTTATGCCGGTGTTCCGGTTAGCCACCGCGGGGTGGCTTCTTCCTTTGCCGTAATAACGGGGCATGAAGACCCGTCCAAAGAAAGCTCCAGCATAAACTGGAAAAAACTGGCGGGTGGGGTGGATACCCTGGTTTTCCTTATGGGGGTTAAAAACCTGCCGTTGATAGTGGAAAAACTGGTTGAATACGGCAAAGATAAGAACACGCCGGTGGCAGTGATTAAAAACGGTACACGCCCAAATCAGGAAATGGTTACCGGCAATCTGGGCAATATTATGGAAAAAGCCAGCCAAAATGGCATTACCGCCCCTGCCGTTATCTTAGTCGGTGAGGTGGTTTCGCTGCGGGATAAGCTGCGCTGGTTTGACAACCAGCCTCTTTTTGGCAAACGCGTTCTGGTTACCCGTTCACGCCGCCAGGCAAGCAAATTAAGCCGCCTGCTGGCTGAATGCGGTGCTGTGCCGGTTGAGCTTTCGGCAATTGATATACAACCACTTGCCGATTATAAAGAACTGGATGAATCTATCGCCAGACTGGCGGACTACCAATGGATAATCTTCACCAGCACCAATGGCGTAGAGGCCTTCTGGCAACGAATTGCCAATCTCAAAAAAGACAGCCGCAGCCTTGGCAATATTGCAATCGGAGCAATCGGACCCGCTACCGCTCAGGCTTTAGTTGAAAGGGGTATAATCGCTGATTATATACCGCAAGTTTATACTGGTGAGGGAATTATTAAAGGCTTGAAAAGCCGCAATATCAACGGCAAGCGTATACTGCTGCCCCGCGCCGATATTGCCGATAACGAACTAGTGGACGGATTGCGTGGTATCGGGGCAGAGGTGGATGAAGTAGCCGCCTACCGGACAGTTACCACCACCGAGGAAACAGGTAAAGCTGTCAAGATGGTCACATCGGGAGAAATAGATGTTATTACATTTGCCAGCTCCTCTACAGTTACCAACTTTATGATGGCTTTCGGGAAGCAAAAACCGGATATCAAGAAGGCCATAGTTGCCTGCATCGGCCCCAAAACAAAAGAAACTGCAGTTAGCGCTGGTTTGAATGTAGATATATTAGCCACCGAGCAGACTATTCCCGGGCTAGTGGAAGCAATTGAAGAATATTTCAGGAGGGAATCTTAAATGGCAAACTTTCCTCAAATACGTTTACGTCGTTTGCGTCGCACAGAAACCATAAGGGCGCTGGTACGTGAAAACCATGTCAATATCAATGACCTTGTTTACCCCCTGTTTATCGTAGAGGGGAAGGGGGTAAAAGAAGAGATAGCTTCTATGCCGGGCATCTTCAGGTATTCGGCAGACAGGCTGTCGCCGGAGATAGAAGAAATAGCCGAGCTTAAGATACCGGCCGTTCTTCTCTTTGGCATACCGCAGAAAAAAGACGAAGCTGCTTCTGAGGCTTACAAAACGGAAGGTGTTGTTCAGCAGGCGGTTCGTCTTGTTAAAGATATTGCCCCGCAGCTTATCGTAATAACGGATGTCTGCCTTTGCGAATATACCAGCCATGGCCATTGTGGTGTGGTTACCGCTGGGCGTGTTGATAATGACCGAACACTGCCGCTGCTGGCTAAAACAGCCGTTTCCCATGCTGAAGCCGGGGCGGATATTGTTGCCCCTTCTGATATGATGGACGGCAGGGTGCAGACAATACGCCAGGCGCTGGATGAAAAGGGATTTCAAGATACGGCAATCCTGTCTTATTCCGCCAAGTACGCCTCCACTTTTTATGGGCCTTTCCGTGACGCAGCCGAATCTGTACCGCAGTTCGGAGACCGCCGCAGCTACCAGATGGACCCACCCAATTTACGTGAGGCAATGCTTGAGATAGAGCAAGATATTGCCGAGGGCGCGGATATGGTTATGGTTAAACCGGCGCTTGCCTATCTGGATGTGATACGGCAGGCACGCAACACCTTTGATTACCCGTTGGCTGCCTATAGTGTCAGTGGTGAATATTCGATGATAAAAGCCGCTGCCCAGAAGGGCTGGCTTGACGAGAAGCAGGCGGTAATGGAAACAATGATTGCCATCAAGAGAGCCGGGGCTGATATCATAATCAGCTATCATGCCAAGCAGGTTGCCAGGTGGCTGCATTCAGACTAAGGAGTTATTAAATGGAATTAAGGCGCTCTCAGGAACTTTTCGAAGAAGCCCAAAAATATCTGCCGGGCGGCGTAGACAGCCCGGTGCGCGCCTTCAAGGCAGTGGGCGGCACACCCCCTTTTATTAAAAAGGGGCAGGGTTCCCGGATAACAGATGCCGATGGCAATGATTATATAGATTATGTCAGTTCGTGGGGGCCGTTGATATTGGGGCATGCGCACCCGCAGGTGATTGCCGCCATCCAGAAGGCAGCCGAAAACGGTACTACCTTTGGCGCTTCCACAGAGCTGGAAATAACGCTGGCTAAAATGGTTACGGAAGCCTTTCCTTCTATAGAGATGGTTCGTTTCGTAAATTCAGGCACAGAAGCTACTATGTCCGCTTTAAGGCTGGCGCGCGCCTTTACCGGCAGGGATAAGATAGTAAAATTCGCCGGCGGCTATCATGGGCATTCAGACGGTTTGCTGGTTAAAGCCGGCTCCGGTCTGGCAACCCTGGGATTACCCGGTTCCCCCGGTGTACCTGAAAGTTATATCCGGAATACACTGGTGGCGCCTTATAACAATACCGAAGCTGTAGCTAAATTATTCGAAACCTATCCCGGTGAGATTGCCGCAATTATAGTTGAGCCGATAGCAGCCAATATGGGTGTCGTCCCTCCACAGCCCGGTTTCCTGGAAGGCTTGCGCAAGCTGACTAGTGATAACGGTGCCTTGCTTATATTTGATGAAGTCATCACCGGGTTTCGCGTGGCTTACGGAGGAGCGCAATCTGTCT
>DAOVXW010000139.1 GCA_030635945.1 Dehalococcoidia bacterium | reverse complement strand
TTTCAGAATCATTAATTTCTCTCCTTCTCATAATTAGACCCAGCAATGAATCCAGTTTTTCAGTCTGCCCTTTAATTTTCAGTGGTTTTAGCCGCCCTGCTATATTCAGTTCAATGTGCTGAACCTGAGAATAACCGGAGTAAATCATGAGAAGCCCGACAGGTATCATTAAAAGTGAATATCCTTCACCTCTTGTCCAAAATATCAAAGCTCCGGTCAGGGAATGCAGGATACCTAAAATTATCAGGTATCCTCTTCGTTCATGTTTGAGATTTATACTTGATATAGATTTATAAGGAATGTTGATAACACTTTTGTTTTCCTCCATAAAAAGCTGGGAGTTTGAGGCATATATACTGTAGTTATTTAATGAAAATCGTTTTCTTAATTTGAATTCCTTCTCTATAACCTCATCCTTGCCCAGTTGTTTTTCTACTTGTTTTGGGATAATCATCTTTAATTTTCTATCTCCCTAATAAATAACGTATAAAAGCCAACTATAATTATTGCGGTACTTTAAGCACGGATTACAGAATATTTATATTTTGTCAGCTTTGACGTTTTTTAATATCTTGACACAACCAGTATTTTCAAGATACACTAATGTAGATTTTAATAGATTTTGTAGTTATTAGCAAATAATAGAGGAAATTGTATATATGCAAGAAAATTATTTGCTTGGCATTAGCGAAGCCAGCCAGTTGCTGGGTGTCAGCGAGGGATCTCTTCGTCAATGGACTGATGAAGGCATCATAAAAGCCTTTGTAACTCCAGGCGGGCATCGCCGTTATAACGAAGCGGATTTAAAGAAGTTTAGGAAGACACATCCCAGAATGCTTGGCTTAAAAGACCTGGTCGTTGAGTTAAAAGAAACAACACAGGAACACCGTGATATCGGCCAAATATCAATCAAGCACACCAATAAAGAAATAAACCAGGGAACACAAGATCATCTGTCTGATCTGGGCAGGCAAATGCTCAACTTTATTATCAAGTATATTACCGAACCCAATAACCGCGAAGAAACGATTGAACTGGTGCGAGGGGTTGGACGTGACCATGGCGAAATACTCTTTAAGATGGGGCTTTCGCTTAATGATTCCGTTGAAGCCTTTATCCTTCACCGTGACCCTATTATGAATGCCGTAACACATTTGATGAAGAAAAGAGAAGTCATCACAGGAAGTGTTGTTGAAAAAATACCGATGGTAGCTCACGTCATGGACGAAGCCCTCATTGCCCTTGTGGCTACTCACCAGAAATACCGTAAAGACGCTTAAAACCTTAGGAAACTAAACCTTATGATATCAATAACACGCCTGCTTTGTGATAACGCCGGTCCTGGTGATTATCTGCGCTATGAGAAAAAAGATGAACCAAGGCCGGTAGTGGTGTGGAATTGTACCCGCCGGTGCAATCTTAACTGTATTCATTGTTATGCATCAGCCGATAGCAGTAAATCAGCCGATGAGATGGACACCAAAGAGGGAGAAGCTTTTATCCGTGATCTGGCGGACTTCGGCGCTCCGGTAATTCTTTTTTCCGGCGGTGAGCCACTTATGAGAGAAGACCTGTTTCGTATGGTACGCTTCGCCCGTGAATATGGCATAAAAACCGGGCTTTCCACAAACGGCACCCTTATTACAGATGAAATCGCCAGGGAACTGAACCGCCTTGGTTTCGGAGAGGTAGGCATCAGCCTGGACGGCATCGGCAGCAACAACGACCGTTTTCGTGGCAAAAAAGGTGCTTTTGAGGCTGCGCTAACCGGTATCCGTAGATGTATAGCCTTGGGCATAAGGGTTTCTTTGAGGTTGACCATCACCCGTCATAATTACCGTGATATCCCGTCTATCTTTAAGCTGGTGGAAGATGAGGGTATAGAACGTGTCTGCCTTTACCACCTTGCTTATGCGGGGCGGGGCAATAGCCTGCAGAAAGAAGACATAAACCATTCTCAGGCAAGGGGAGTAATGGATACCATTATGCGGCATACATTGGACCTCTATCAACGCGGTTTGCGCAAGGAAATCCTGACGGTTGGCAGTCATACCGATGGTGTTTACCTCTACCTAAAACTGAAGGAGAGCAACCCTGAACGCGCCGAGGAAGTTAGAAAGCTACTGCGGATTAACGGCGGCAATAACTCCGGCATCAGGATAAGTTCTGTTGATGACCGCGGCAATGTCCACCCGGACCAGTTCTGGTGGCATTATTCACTGGGCAACGTTATGCAGAGGAAGTTCGGTGATATCTGGACGGATACTTCAGATCCACTTCTAAAGGGCTTAAAAGACCGCAAGGGGTTTCTCAAGGGGCGCTGCGCAAGGTGCAAATACCTTGATATGTGCAACGGCAATCTGCGGGTGCGCGCCGAAGCCGCCTTCGGCGATGTCTGGGCGGAAGATCCCGCCTGTTACCTTACGGATGAAGAAATTGGCATAATCTGATGTTTTTGGAAAAAACGGAAAGTTTAGAAACGAAGGATGTGATTCCTCACAGGCTGCAACTGGTAGCCTGGGAAATTACAGCAAAATGCAACCTGTTTTGCGCCCACTGCCGCGGCTCTGCCACCCCCGATTGCATTGAAGGTGAATTAACCATACAGGAATGTTTTGACTTTGTAGACCAGATTCTGAAGGTTGGTCATCCCGTACTTATCCTTACCGGCGGCGAGCCACTCTGCCGCCCTGATTTTATGCAGATAGCCGAATATGCGGCAAACAAGGGGCTGAGGGTGGTGCTGGGCACCAATGGCACGCTGCTGGATGATGAAATTGCGGCACAGTTGAAGGCAGTGCCGATATCACGTATCGGCATAAGTCTGGATTTCCCAATAGCGGAACTACAGGATGAATTCAGGGGCAAAAAAGGCGCCTATGATGCTGCTATGCATGGTATTGATGTTGCGCGCAAAGCGGGAATTGAGGTGCAGATAGTTTCGTCGTTTGTTTTGAGGGCGAGTCGGAAACAACAACTATGAGGATCGTAAGTCAAGCTGCAAGCTTGGATATATTTATCCAGGTCTC
>DAOVXW010000127.1 GCA_030635945.1 Dehalococcoidia bacterium | reverse complement strand
TCTTCCTGGCGCCGGCGATAATGTTGCGCCTTTCCTTTTTCATAACATCGGCTATCTTTTTGCCCATTGCCTTACGGAATATATCGGCCTGTCCCAGGCTATAACCGGCGAAGGCGCGCACGATAAACAACACCTGCTCCTGATAAACAATCACTCCATAGGTTTCTTTAAGAATATCGGCTAGGGCGGGGTGGGGATAGCTAATGGGTTCAAGCCCGTGTTTTGCCTTGATGAAACGCGGTATCTGTTCCATAGGTCCCGGGCGGTAAAGGGCTACCATAGCCGCGATGTCGCTGAAGGTGGATGGTTTAAGCTCTTTTATATAACGGCGCATACCGCTGCTTTCCAGCTGAAAGACGCCGGTGGTTTCACCAGCGGACAACAGCTCAAAGGTTTTGGGATCATCCAGTGGTATTTTATGCAGGTCGATTTCAACACCGCAATTTTCCTTGATTATCTCTTTTGCCCGGCTAAGGATGGTCAGGTTAGCCAATCCCAGAATGTCCAGCTTAAGCAACCCGATTCTGGCGATATCCTCCATTGCATACTGGGTCATTACCAGCCCGTTATTATTACCCCTGCTCAACCGCTGCAACGGCGTGTAATTGGTGAGGGTATCCCTGGCGATGACGACACCGGCGGCATGGGTACTGGCATGGCGGGCAATCCCTTCAACGCCCCTGGCTGAATCGACCAGGTTTTTCACCGTGGCTTCTTCGTGATAGATGTTCCTCAGTTCGCCACTTTCTTCAAGCGCCCGATCAAGAGTTATACCCGGAGCAAAGGGGACCAGTCGGGCAACACGGTCAACATCGCCATATGGCATGCCCAGCGAACGGCCGGCATCTCTTATTGCCGCCCTGGCACCCAGAGTGCCGAAGGTTATAATCTGCGCCACATGGTCTGCCCCATACTTCTGGGACATATGAGCAATTACCTCTTCGCGGTGGATATCCTCAAAATCAAGGTCTATATCCGGCATTTCCCGCCTCTCAAGGTTCAGGAAACGCTCAAAGACAAGCCCGTTGGCAATGGGGTCGACCTCGGTTATACCCAGACAGCGAAGCACGATACTGGAAGCGGCGCTGCCACGTACATTGAAAAGTATATTTTTCTCCCTGGCAAAGGAGATTATATCCCAGACAACCAAAAAGTAGTTGACAAACTGGGTTTTTTTAATAACCTCCAGTTCATAGTCGAGGCGTTCTTTTATTTCCTGGCTGGCATCGGGGTAGAAATCGGGTAACCGCTGGTAACACAGGTCTGCCAGAAACTGGTCGGCGGTTTTTCCCTCGGGTATATCTATTTCCGGCAGGTGAAGGCGGCCAAACTCAAGCTCAAGATTGCACATTGCGGCAATATTCTCTGTATTTTCAAGAGCCTGGGGAATATCCTTATACAGCTCCGCCATCTCCTGATGCGTCTTGAGATAGAAAAAGTCCCCGGCCATCTTCATTCTTTTCTCTTCATAGATAGATGAGTTGGTGCCGATGCACAGCAACAGATCTTGGGCTGAGGCATCGCTCTTGTTTACATAATGAACGTCGCCGGTGGCTACCAGTGGTATATCGAGCTCATCAGCCATTGCAATAAGTACCGGGTTCACTTTTTCCAGTTCAGGGATGGGGTGCCGCTGTATCTCAAGGTAGAAATCACCAAAGGTTTGCTTATACCACAGGGCAGCTTGCTTCGCCTCCTCCAGCCGTCCCCCCAGTATCAGGGCCGGAACCTCCCCCGCCAGGCAGGCAGACATGGCGACGAGTCCTTCCCTGTATTCCATTAGAAGTTCTTTGTCTACCCTCGGTTTATAATAAAAACCCTCAAGGTGCGCTTTTGTAGTCAGCTGAATAAGGTTGTGGTAACCGGTACGGTTCTTTGCCAGCAGTACAAGGTGATAGCTGTTTTTATCCGCAGCACTGCGGCCAAGGCGACTGTCGGGCGCCACGTATATCTCACAACCGATAATGGGTTTTATACCGGCCGCTCTGGCTTTCTGATAGAACTGGATGACGCCGTACATAGCACCGTGGTCGGTGATTGCCAGGCTATCCATACCCAATTCTTTAACCCTGTCTACCAGTTGAGAGATACGACACATACCGTCAAGCAGGCTGTATTCGGTATGAATATGAAGATGGGTGAACATAACACCTCTACCGCAAGAAATCAAAAGAATTATAACACAGCCGTGCTTTTTGAGCCCCTGATATTTAAAGCTGAATGGCTTAAATCAGACAATATTTTGAAAAATAAATTAGGCTTTTTACCCCTGAAAGTGTAAAATCATAGGTAATGGAAAGGGCAATAGTGATTCTTGTTATCACCGCCAGGTGGTTATTTATACTCTGCCTGCCGGCACTGCTGCTTACCGCCAGCATCGGTATTGCCGTAAACAGCCAGTGGCTGTATGAATACGGTTTTGATAAATACAATATCAGCCAAGTCACCGGTCTGGCTGATAGCGAACTGGAGAAGGCAGCCAGCGGGCTGATTGATTACTTCAACTCGGGTGAAGAATTTATTGATACTACTGTAATCAAGGACGGCCAGCCCTTTACCCTTTTCAACCAGAAAGAGGGGGCTCACCTCAAAGACGTAAAGGGTTTAATACAGCTTGATTACTGGGTTCTACTGGGTGCCGGTATTTATGCCGTGGTTTACGCCGCGGTAAGTCTCTCCTGGCTGACAAGGGAATGCCGGCGCAAGCTGGCAGTTTCTATAATCAATGGCAGCGGATTAACCCTGGGACTTATGCTGCTGCTGGGGCTGATAGCGCTGCTGGATTTTGACAGATTTTTCCTGCAATTTCACCTCATCAGCTTTACCAACGATCTGTGGCAACTGGACCCGACAAAAGATTACCTTATAATGCTCTTTCCCCAAGGCTTCTGGTATGATGCCACCTTATTCTTCGCAGTGCTGACATTGGTGCTGGCGGTCATCCTTGCCGGGGTGGCTGGAGGCTATCTCCTGATTACAAGAAGAAGAGAAATATTTTAGCTATAATCTAAAAAGGCTACCTTTATCAAGGTAGCCTTTGGTTCATCTTTCAACTCTACTGTATCTACTGCTCCAGCAGAAGCTTGATTTCTGATATATGTTCCTGCTCGTCCTGGATAACGTGCCGCATGCTGTGTTCCAGCTGATAAAACTCATATTTAAGCTCATCTTTCATTTCGACGATTTTCTTATATACTTCCAGGTAGAAATCAACGG
>DAOVXW010000162.1 GCA_030635945.1 Dehalococcoidia bacterium | reverse complement strand
TATGTTCCTGCTCGTCCTGGATAACGTGCCGCATGCTGTGTTCCAGCTGATAAAACTCATATTTAAGCTCATCTTTCATTTCGACGATTTTCTTATATACTTCCAGGTAGAAATCAACGGCATGCTTTTCAGCGGCAAGGTTTACCTCCAGTATATCCTCAGTCGTTCCGGCAGCTTTCGTTTCGCCGATATCCATGGTAGGTACACCACCCAGATAAGCGCCAATCATATCCCGAAATGTATCCTCATGGCCTTTCTCGTCGCCGGCAAGCTCCTTCAGGCGGGCGATTACCGCTTCGGCATTCACTCCATCTATAACTTCAGCATGAGAGAGGTACTGAATCCTGGCGGCATGCTCCAAGGGATTGCGATAAATAATATATAGCAGGGATTAAAGATATACCCAAACAACTAAAGGGTATATAATCAAAACAGATTTATAAGTCGGAAGGCGATAATGGAAATAATATCCAGATGTCCACTTTGCCGGGGGACAGGTAGAGTACGACGGGAACTGCCCTTTGGTGCCAATCCCAAAGCACCGATAACCCGGGCTGAAAAAACCGGCTTTAAAACCTGCCCCAGGTGCCGTGGGAGCGGCAGTATCGGCATCAAGTAAGCAACAGGCAGCTTAAAATAACCGGAATAACAAGAAACACAGCATACCTCCTCCAAGAAATATACCGTGCTTATCCGAAATACATATTTAATGCACTAGCGCTTATAGTACCGATAGTGGGGGTTTGTCCGATTCCAGAGATAGACATACCTTTTTTCCGGGGACATGAAGGCCCATCTCATCTGGAAAAGAAACCTTTTTGTATAATTGACTATTTCATCCATTGCCCTCTCCTTTTATGTCATCTATTAGTTATAACGCAATTAGTTTAAAAAGGTTAGGGGCGGATGTCAGGATTTACCGAAATAGATATTTTTCTTAATCACTTGCTCACTGTCAGCAGCATCCGGTATTCATCGTCGGATATTGTTTTATCCGATTCGGGATATGGCTCCACCTTGAAGGTATATTTATAATTTTCATACGACTCCTGTGAATAGTCGTAATACAAACCGGGCTGCGCCAGCTCTATATTGTATGAAGATTCGCCCTGAACAACCTTCATCAGGCAAAGCACCTCGCCGGCTGTAATACAGACAACATCACTAGCACAGCGGTTATCCCCCGACACTTCTTCAAATGTAATTGCCAGGTCTTCGCCGCTAATGGTAACGGTTTGTCCGATAGACAGGGAAAACTCCTCCCCCAGCCCGGCTTTACCCCCGCAGGCAAGGCAAATGCAGAGCAACGAGACAGTAATAACCAATACCAGTACAGAAAGCCCGTATTTCTTCATAATGTTACACTCCTGAATCTTTCTTCAAAGTCATTCTAGCATAATCAACACAAGAATAAAGCCCGCTTATCTTCACCCTATCCTTAAACCTCAAGCCTGCTTATGGCTGCTTTTTCTCGCCGATACCCAGTTTTGTTTTTTGCATTGCTCTCACCAGCAGCTCATTTTAAGGACAGAGGTTGACCAGTTATACGCCGCAGCTACCACAGCTGCCGGTGCTACAACTTGAGCAGGAACTGCCGCCAACAGGAGAACTGTTTCCGCTCTCATCCATGGAAATACAGGCAAAACTGGACAAAACTTTCTCTGCCCGGTTATTGCAATGCGGGCATAAAACCTCTTCATCAATCTGGCTTATCCGGCGCAATAATTCAAATCTTGATTTGCATTTAGGACAAACGTATTCATATAAAGGCATTGCTTTCCCCTCTAAATAACAATTTTAAATACTCAGCTTTATAAAGTCAACGCAAATTCGTCGTCTTTGACCAACATATTTCAAGGCTGTATACTAAAACAAGAACGTATTTCCGTGAGATGATTATGAATACACAGCAACTGCCAGACAAACTTGCTCTATGGATTAGGGAAAAAGTGTCAGCCGCCGGCTTAAAAGGAGTGGTGTTCGGTGTCAGCGGTGGGCTGGATTCCTCGGTGGTAGCGGCGCTGTGCAGCCGCGCATTTGATAAAAACATACTGGGGCTGATTATGCCCTGCCATAGTTGCAAGCAGGATGAGCAGCATGCCTTGGCTGTCGCTGGTAAGTTCTCCATACCGACAAAGACGATAATACTTGACGATGTTTGTGATACACTGCTTGAGAGGCTGTCCTTTGATGAAAACCAGGTTATAAGTCAGGCAGTTAAAGGTAATCTCAAAGCCAGATTGAGAATGCTTACTCTCTATTTTTATGCCAACCAGCTCCAGTATCTGGTGGTCGGCTCCGGCAATAGGAGCGAGCTTGCCGTAGGTTACTTTACCAAGCACGGCGACGGTGGCGTGGATATCCTGCCGCTGGGCAATCTTGTCAAGAGGCAGGTAAAAGAGCTGGCCGAATTTCTGAAAATCCCTCAGGAAATAATAGATAAACCGCCTTCAGCCGGCTTATGGGCGGGCCAAACCGATGAGGATGAGCTCGGCTTTAGCTATGATGAACTGGATGACTATCTGACCGGCGGCAAAGCATCGCAGGAGAACCGGCTCAAGATTGGAATAATGATAACCGGCAGCGGTCATAAGCAAAACCCACCCCCGGTACCCGATTTCCAGTAGTACCCCTGTTTTAGATACCAGGTCGCTTTGATCTCTCGTTGACACTTATATATAGCCACAGTATAATTTATTTATTCCGAGCCGAAGTGGCGGAATG
>DAOVXW010000124.1 GCA_030635945.1 Dehalococcoidia bacterium | reverse complement strand
TCGCAAGACGATAGAATCGAAATCAAGTTCACGGGCAATGCCGATAACTGTCAGCGTGGGTGTGGGCAACTGGCCTAATGATGGCGTGATGAAAGAGGAGGTAATCGGCCTGACAGATGCCGCTCTTTACCGTGCTAAACAAACAGGCAGGAACAATACCTGTTTAACATCGGATGTCTTGAAGCCAGAGACCTCACTCATTGGTATTGAGCTTGAAGCGAGGCCGAGAGCATTGAGCATAATCTATGCTCTGGCGGCTACTGTTGATGCCAAAGATAGTTATACCTACGGGCATTCCAGAAAAGTTAGTGAATACTCAGTAGCATTGTCGGAGAAGCTTAACCTGCCGCAGGAAAAGGTGAACAATATACGCGCCGCCAGTTTATTACATGATATCGGTAAAGTTGGTGTGCCTGATTCTATACTTAACAAAAAGGAACCTCTGACCGACGAGGAGTGGAAGCCTATAAAAGGGCACCCCGAGCTCGGGGTAGAAATATTGAGGCATGTAATTGATCTGGCTAACTGCCTGCCGGCTATACTGCATCACCATGAGCACTATGATGGCAGCGGTTACCCTGCAGGCCTGAAGGGTGGAAAGATACCGCTTGAAGCCCGTGTTTTATCGGTAACTGATGCTTATGATGCCATGACTTCACCGCGGCCTTATCGTGAGCAGTTATCAATGGAAGAAGCTGTTAAAGAAATAAAACGTTGTTCCGGTACGCAATTCGATCCAAAGGTGGTAGAGCTATTCTGTAAAATTATAGTACCGGCAAAACATAAGAGCATTGAAGCTGAGGCGGGATCAGATAGGGACGAGTAGCATTAAGGCATCATAGAAATAAAATACAAATGCCCTTTATCTATGCTACTATAGGCGCCTTCGTTTGTACGAAAGTCAGGAACTCTTTAAATAAGCGTGATTCCAGCTTTTCTTTGTGATAGATACAATAAAAATCCCGCCGTAGCTCCAGGTTTTCCAGTGTAAGTTTTTTGACCAATCCCAGATCAAGACTCTTCTTGATTGCAAGATTAGAAACAAAAGCAATGCCAATACCGGATTCCACTGCCGAAACCAGGGCTTGCGTATTGCTCAATACAAGACGGGGAGTTAACGACCGGGGATCAAGGCCGGCTTTAGACAATAAAGCTTTAAGGCTTTTCTGCGTGCCTGATGTTTCATCACGGAAGATAAGAGATTCACCCTGTAATTCGGCAAAGGAAATGCTTCTCTTTTTAGCAAACGGATGGTCTGGAAATACGATAGGCACGATTTCATCTTCACCTATCTTGAACGACCCTATATCTTTGCTCCGTGGTGGTGTCGTACCGCAGAAACATACTTCATAAGTGCCATCCTGCAATCCGGCTAAAATAGTAAGAGAATCACGGGTTTCCACTTTAGCTCTTACAACCGGGTGCAGTTTTATGAATTCATTAAGGATAGAGGGCAGCAGAAATTCACT
Organism: Dehalococcoidia bacterium; assembly: GCA_030635945.1. Lineage (GTDB taxonomy): Bacteria > Chloroflexota > Dehalococcoidia > Dehalococcoidales. The sequence continues at coordinate 1,795 of DAOVXW010000124.1, read as the reverse complement.
GGGGATGGTACTGGCGGCGATAATCAACTCACCGCTTATTTCCTGCCTTAATCTGTCAAGATCTTTAAGGAGGCGCTCTGACTCATCGGTAACAAGGTTGGCAAATTCAAGTAGCCGCCTTCCGGCATCGGTCAGCGTTATATTTTTTTGCCCACGCTTTATAAGGCGAGCTCCGAGGTCATGCTCCAGTTTTTGTATTTGAAAGGATATGGCAGGTTGACTTAAAGAAAACTTCTTGGCTACTTCCGAGAAGTTGCCAAGTTTTATAAGCTCTATATATGTTTTAAGATATTCAAGGTTCATCATAACCTCCGTATATAGAATAACGAAGTATTAAAGGAAGCTTATCATATTCATCGGTTATTTTTTACATTCTATGCCATCTATGGCAAATCATCAAGGACTAGCAAAAAATATTTGAAAAAGAGCAAATAGTATTATAGAATTGCTTGGAATAATACCTTTGGAGAACAACCCTATGACACTTGACGAGCTTTGTATAAATACTCTGCGATTTCTGGCCGTAGATACGGTGCAGAAAGCTAAATCAGGCCACCCCGGGATGCCAATGGGTGCAGCAACCATGGCTTATGTGTTGTGGGACCGTTTTCTAAAGCACAATCCTGAAAATCCGAACTGGATCGACAGGGATCGCTTTTTACTTTCAGCGGGACACGCCTCGGCTATGCTTTATAGCCTACTGCACCTCACCGGGTATAGTTTGCCCATTGAAGAAATAAAACATTTCCGCCAGTGGGGCAGTTTAACACCCGGACATCCGGAATATGGCTTTGCCCCCGGTGTCGAAGTGACCACCGGGCCACTGGGACAGGGATTTGCCAATGGGGTAGGTATGGCTATAACAGAAAAGTGGCTGGCGGAGCACTATAACCGCCCCGAGTATAAAATAATAGACCACTATACATATGTCATTTGTTCTGATGGGGATATGATGGAAGGCGTTTCATCGGAGGCGGCGTCCCTGGCCGGAACACTGAAACTGGGGAAGCTCATTTATCTTTATGACGATAATAATATCTCTATAGAGGGAAATACCAATATTACTTTCAAAGAAGATGTAGCCCAGAGGTTCAGAAGTTATGGATGGCATGTTATAGGGCCTATAGATGGTATGGATATAACCGCCGTGGACTCGGCAATACGCATCGCTCAATCTGAAAAAGACAAACCCAGTCTTATAGTATGCCAAACGGTAATCGGTTATGGCAGCCCTAACAAGGCGGGCACCGGCTCGGCCCACGGTGAACCACTGGGAGAAGAAGAAGTGGCTCTGGCTAAAAAGCAGTTGGACTGGCAATATGATGAACCCTTCACAATTCCACAAGAAGCTCTCAACCATTTTCAACGGGCAAAAGAAAAGGGCGGACAGCAGCAGGCAAAATGGGATAAAAGCATGGAGGCTTACAGCGATGCCTATCCTGATGCAGCCAGACAACTGGAATTAGACTTGAGCGAAGATTTACCCGCTGGCTGGGATAGTGGCCTGGATACTTTATTTCTGCCGGAGGATAAACCAATGGCTACACGAGAAGCCTCGGGGCGGATTATGAATGTGATTTCACCGAGGCTGCATGCCCTGGTCGGCGGTTCAGCGGATCTGGCTCCCTCTACAAAGACGATTCTGAAAGAAAAAGGCCACTTCGGTATAGAAAACTATCGTGGCCATAATATGCATTTCGGTGTGCGCGAACATGCCATGGGGTGTATAGCAAACGGCATGGCACGGCACGGCGGTGTTATTCCATATACGGCGACATTTCTTATTTTCTATGAC
>DAOVXW010000170.1 GCA_030635945.1 Dehalococcoidia bacterium | reverse complement strand
CCGAAAAGGACGATACAATGCGCCGCTTCCGTTTATGCCAGCTTGATATACTGGTGTCGACCCCGGTGGTGGAGGTCGGTATAGATATACCCAACGCCACCGTGATGCTGATAGAAAGTGCCGACCGCTTCGGGCTATCACAGCTGCACCAGTTTCGTGGCCGGGTAGGCAGAGGTAAGGAGCAGAGCTATTGTATGTTGCTGGCTGAAAATCCATCAGAGGTAGCCAGAGAAAGGCTTGATACAATAGAGAAGGTTCAAAACGGTTTTCAGCTCGCCGAGGAGGACCTGAAAATGCGGGGTCCTGGAGAATTCTTCGGTACGCGGCAGAGCGGCATACCCGACCTGCGCATGGCAAAAATCTCCGATATCGCCCTGCTGGAACTGGCACGTAACGAAGCAATTAAATTATTCAAGGATGATCCCGGGCTTAAAAGCGCCAGGCACCGCTTACTTGTAAAAGAGCTGTCCCGCATCTGGCCTAAAGAAGACAACGAATGGGGCTAGTAAAAAGGTTTTATAAAATATAAACCGGAGGTGTAAATGTTATCCCAGATACCCATCAATCTTGAAAAAGTAAATAAAGACAACCTGGACAAAGAGATAATGAGGGTGGCTGTTATAGCCGAATTAGATGCCGTCAACCTTTACGAGCAGATGGCGAGCCTGACCGGAAACGAAAACCTGAAAAAAGTCCTGCTTGAAGTAGCCAGGGAAGAGAAAACCCACGTCGGTGAGTTCCATGCTATGTTACTGAAAGCGGATAAAGAGCAGGAGAGAGATGACGGCCGGTAAAGCCGAGGTCGATGAATTGATTGAGGAATAGCCTCCAAACCGGTTCTATATACAATCACATAGCCGTAACCTGTATGACTGCCTATTATTCTCTGCCTGCGGCACTGTGCTATAATGCAACATAATCCAGCTTTACATGGAGCCAGTTTTGAGTGAATTACTATCCATCAGACAAAAAATAATCGATTCGCTACAACGGGCAGCGGTTAGAGCCCAGAAATCAGGGAAGCTGCCGCAGGTCCCGCTGTCCAGGGTTTCGGTGGAACGTCCCCAGAAGCCGGAGCACGGCGATTACGCCACCAGCTTTCCACTTAAGCTGGCGCGTGCAGCCGGCCTTAAACCGCTTGCCATAGCTGAAATAATAACCGGGCTTATCCCCGGCAATCCCGATATTGCCAACATTGCCGTAGCGCCGCCGGGTTTCATCAACTTTACATTCAGTAATGAATGGCTGACACACCAGGTAGATAACATCCTGTCAGCCGGTGATACATATGGCAACATTGAACTTGGCAAGGGGAAACGGGTGCAGATAGAATTCGTCAGCGTCAATCCCACCGGCCCTCTGCATGTCGGGCACGGGCGCGGTGCCATTCTGGGCAGCGCACTGGCCAGTGTCCTTAATATTGCCGGCTTTGCCGTTGAGAAGGAATATTATATAAACGATACCGGTAACCAGATAGGTGCCTTTAGCCGTTCTCTTTTTGCCCGTTACCAGCAATCCCTGGGCATTGATGCAGAAATGCCGACAGAAGGTTACTTCGGTAACTATATGATTGAGCTGGCCAAAGAGATTAAAGATGAAAAGGGAGACAGCTTCATCAATCTTCCTCAACCGGAAGCCGAATCACAGGTGGGGAAGATAGGGCTGGCCAAAATGATAAGCCGCATAAAACAGGATCTGGAATTGCTGGGGGTGAACTTCGATGTCTGGTTCAGTGAAAAAAGCCTCTATGACAATGGACAGTACAGCAAAGTTATGTCAATGCTTAATAAGGGCGGGCACCTCACCGACAAGGAGTCTGCCACCTGGTTCGTCTCCACTGCTCTGGGCGAAGATAAGGACAATGTCGTCGTTCGCAGTGACGGCTCGGCAACCTACTTCGCTACCGATATCGCCTACCACTATAATAAGTTCGTCGAGCGCAAATTTGAGCAGGTGATAGATATCTGGGGGGCTGATCACCAGGGGCATGTCTCTAGGATGAAAGCTGTTGTCAACGCCATTGGTATCGACCCCGAAATGCTTGAGGTAATAATTTCCCAGATGGTGACTTTAAGGCGGGGGGGTGAACTGGTACGCCTGTCAAAGCGCAGCGGTGACATTATTACCCTGCGTGAGGTTATGGATGAAGTGGGCGTTGATGCCTGCCGCTTCTTTTTCCTGGCTCGCTCCGCCGATAGCCAGATGGACTTTGACATGGAACTGGCTAAAAAAGAGTCCCAGGATAACCCCGTATATTATGTCCAGTATGCCTATGCCCGCATCGCCAGCATACTCCGCCTGGCGAAAGAGAGGAAAATCAGTTTTTATAACGGGGATGTCTCCCTGCTTGCTACCGAACCGGAACTCAGCCTGATACGCAAGATGCTAATATTACCGGAGATAGTTGAACTGGCAGCAAACACCCTGGAGCCCCACCACCTTACCTATTATGCTCAGGATATAGCTACAGCTTTTCACAGCTTCTATAAACAGTGCCGTGTCGTTTCCGATGATGAACCGTTATGCAAAGCCCGCCTGAAACTGGTGGCTTCAGCCAAACTCGTACTGGCTAAAACCCTGCGCCTGATGGGTATGACGACACCGGAGACAATGTAATACCTGTCTTT
>DAOVXW010000019.1 GCA_030635945.1 Dehalococcoidia bacterium | reverse complement strand
ATCAATATATTATTTGCTTTTTGTGATTCCAGCAGAGAGTGTATGCGCTTTTCCCTATCTTCATACAATGTCATAATTGGGCTTGTATTTGCCTTTATAACCTCCAGCAGATTAATGCGGTCGCTTTTGGCTCCCGCCAGCGTTCCTTCGTGAGGACGTATTATATTTTTATGCCATTCCTCAATCTTCACCCTTACAATTAAGCCGCGCCTTTTGTATTGCCTGCCCTGGCTGTTAAAATAGTGGTCGTGGACATATATTGCCGGTGTTCCGGAGGTGATTAAAACCTCCTGCTCCAGCCATTGCTTCAGCTTATCTCCCGAACGTATATACCTGTTATCTGTATCCGAATCCTGAAGTTGCTGGCGGTTATTTTCTATACGGACAAAATTATATTTACTGCGCTGATAAAGCTCTTCTTCCAGCTGCGGACCAATTATATCGTAGGGTGGGCAGATTACATCCGTCAGGTTGCCGACCACCGACTTGTTGTAGTACACAGCCCGAAAGGGCTTGATTTCAGCCATATTTACAAATCTCCATTCTTAATTATTTTATCCCAGTAGTCTTATCAACTCATCTTCGTTTATTTGCTCTATCCCTAGTTCCCGGGCACGGTTTAGCTTTGTACCCGGTTCAGCGCCAACCACAAGATAATTCGTTCTGCGGGTAACATCGCTCTTGGCGCTGCCACCGAGAATTCTTATTTTTGCCTCAGCCTCCTGTCGTGACAGACTGCTTAACCGCCCGGTTATGACAAATTCACTGCCTGCTAGCTGCAAATTTTCGCCTCCGGCCTCTATCGGTTGCGGAATTACTTCTGCTTCTTTTTGTTTGTCGATTATTTTTCTATTCTCCTGGTTTTCAAAGAAAGCAATAATGCTATCGGCAATCCTGGGACCTATTGTGTCGATAGACATAAGCTCCTCTTTACCCGCATCCCTCAACCTTTCAAAACTCCTGAAATTTTTCGCCAGTAATTCCGCCGTTTCTCCGCCTACGTGGCGTATGCCCAACGCATATATAACTCTGGCTAGCGGTCTTTTTTTACTCTTCTCGATAGCCGCCAGCATATTATCGACACTCTTATCTGCCATTCCTTCAATACTTATAATTTCATTTCTCTTGCCTCTGAGGTAATACAGGTCGGCAAAATCACTTACAAGACCTTCATTCAAGAGTATTATGCTCATCTTTTCACCGATACCCCTTATATCCATAGCCCCTCTCGAAGCGAAGTGCTCAATCCGTTGCTGCCTCTGTGCCGGGCAGGCAGCATTAGGGCAGTAATACATAACCTCGCCTTCCGGTTTAATAATATCAGCGCCACAATTCGGGCATTTTCCATTTAACTTCTTAATAAGATCAAATTCTGAGGTTAGTTTGGGACGCTTGCTTATTACCGGTCCTATTATCTGTGGTATGACGTCACCCGCCCGTTGGATAATAACGGTATCGCCCTCACGGATATCTTTACGGCGGATATCATCTTCATTGTGCAGGGCAGCATGCTTAATGGTTACTCCACCCACCGATACCGGCTCCAGTATTGCATACGGATTCATAGTGCCGGTGCGCCCAACGCTAATCTCTATTTCTTTAAGCACCGTCGTCGCCTGTACGGCCGGGAACTTGTAGGCGACAGCCCATCTCGGTTCGTGGCCTATATTTCCCAACTGTTCCTGTATCCCTATCTTGTCTATCTTGACGACTATGCCATCAGCTTCATAGGGCAGTCTCTCCCTTTCTTTCAGCCAGGTGCTGTAATACTCTTTTACCTTTTCGATGGAATCCAATCTTTTGTTATTCGGATTCACCTTGAAGCCCAGTGACTTTATATATTCCATTGCTTCCCAGTGGCTCAACGGGGTTTCTTCGCCCTCGGCATACCCCATCATGTAGATATATATATCCAGCGGCCGGGTGGCGGTAATACGCGGGTCCAACTGCCTCACCGAGCCGGCGGCGGCATTCCTTGGATTGGCAAACAATGGCAATCCTTCTTTAGCCCTTTCTTTATTTAAACTGTCAAATCCGGCTTTTGGCAAAAATACCTCACCCCTCACCTCAAAACGTAAGGGCGCCTTTTTTGACACGGATAGCGGGATACTCCTTATAGTCCTAAGATTTTGAGTAATATTCTCTCCACGAAAACCGTCACCGCGGGTAGCTCCGACAGTAAGATTGCCGTTAACATAGGTAAGGGCTACCGCCAGCCCGTCAATCTTATGCTCGCATACAAATCTGAAATCACTGCTGCCTGTCAGTTTCGAGATTCTGTTGTACCAGGCGATCAGTTCTTCCTCCGAGAAAGCGTTTCCCAGTGATAATAAAGGCTGTGGATGTTCAACAATGCCAAAAGCCTCTACAGGAGTGGCGCCAACTCTTTGCGTCGGTGAGTCCTTAGCCAGAAAGCGGGGGTACTTTTCCTCCAGCTGTTTGAGCTGATGCATCAGCTCATCGTATTCGGCATCGCTTATCTCAGGGCTGTCAAGAACATGATAAAGGTGGTTATGACGGTTAATCTCATCCCTCAGATTCTCTATTTTATTCTTTATTTCATTCAGGTCTGTCATGTGCCTCTAGTATATCAAATAAACCGCATTTGATTAAATAACTTACAGGTATTATCCTTATATCTGATGAAATTAATTGTCGGACTGGGTAACCCGGGGGGCAGCTATGCCAAAAACCGCCATAATATAGGCTTTATCTGCCTGAACTATTTTACCCGGCATTATGCTATCCGCTGGAACAAAAAACAGGCAAAGGCTAGGACAGGCGCCGGGGTAATTGATGGTAACACCGTTCTGTTAGCCAAGCCGCAGACCTATATGAACTGCAGCGGCCAGTCGGTAAGCCGCCTTGTAAATAAGTTCAGTGTAGAGATGAATGACCTCATTGTTATACACGATGACCTTGACCTGTCTCCCGGCAAAATCCGCATCCGTCAGGGCGGCGGCTCCGGCGGCCACAAGGGTATAGGTTCCATTATCAATGATCTTTGCAGCCGTGATTTTATCCGTATAAGGTTCGGCATCGGTCGTCCTTTGCCCGGTGAAGGTTTTTTTACTGCAAACGATAATAACATTATTGATTTTGTACTTTCCGATTTTACCCCTGATGAGAGACAGGACATTAAACCTTCTATCATTCGGGTAAGCGAGGCTATTACCTGCCTTCTTAATGAAGGGCTGGAAGCGGCTATGAACATTTACAATTAGCCGTTTTACCACATCTATTCACAGGTGCTATAATCCAGTTATAAAAGGCTTATAAATGTTAGGGAAGAAAAGACTGATTGCTGTTATCGGCGGCTCTTCGGCATCAAATCGGGAAATAAAGACGGCTGAAGATGTTGGCCGAGAGCTGGCTAAAAGGGACGCCATTCTGGTCTGCGGCGGGCTTGGCGGTGTTATGGAAGCCGCCTGCCGGGGCGCTACCTCAGAAGGTGGTATCACAATTGGTATCCTGCCCGGTGAAAAACGAAATGACGCCAATCAGTACGTTCAAATTCCCATTGTCACCGGTATCGGTTATGCCAGAAATGTAGCCGTTGTTAAATCAGCCCAGGCGGTCATCGCCATCGGTGGCAGCTATGGCACCCTGTCCGAGATAGGCCACGCCATTCAGAGCGGTATCCCGGTAATCGGTATTGATACCTGGTCTCTATCAAAAAATGGTAAAATAAATAACTCTATAACTTCGGCTGAAAATGCTGCCGATGCCATAGAAAAGGCCTTTGATTTAATTGTAGATTGATTTATGGATATTTAAATGTCTATCATAAAAAAACTTAAAGCCAGGGAAATCCTGGATTCAAGGGGAAACCCGACTGTTGAGGTCGAGGTCAAACTGGCCAGTGGTACAACCGGCAGGGCGGCTGTACCTTCGGGTGCCAGTACTGGCAAATATGAGGCTGTCGAACTGCGTGATGGGGATAAAACAAGGTATAAAGGACTGGGTGTTTTAAAAGCCGTTGCCAATGTAAATGATATTATTGCCTCGGCTTTAATCGGTTTGTCCGCTACCGACCAGCAGGCTATCGACCGCAAACTGATAGAGCTTGATGGCACCGATAACAAATCCGGGCTGGGAGCCAATGCAATCCTTGGTGTTTCACTGGCATCCGCCCACGCTGCCGCTAACCAGCTGGGTGCATCCCTCTACCGCTATCTTGCTGATGACAATGATTATAAACTCCCGGTACCGATGCTTAATATACTTAACGGTGGCAAGCATGCCGCCGATTCAACCGACTTTCAAGAGTTTATGGTGGTCCCCGCCGGAGCCGATTGTTTCAGCGATGCCCTGCGTATAGGCACGGAGGTCTATCATAGCCTTAAAGCGGTGCTTAAAAGCTATAATCTCAATACAAACGTCGGCGATGAAGGCGGTTTTGCTCCTTCGCTGTCATCTAACAGCCAGGCGATAGATTACATATTGCAGGCTATCGAAAAAGCCGGCTACCAGCCGGGAAGAGACTGTTTTATTGCCCTTGACCCGGCAGCCAGCGAATTCTACGAGAACGGCAAATATGTATTATCCCTCGAAGGTAAAGAGTTGACCAGCCAGCAGATGGTTGAATATTATGTCAAGTGGGTAAACAACTACCCTATCATCAGCATAGAGGATGGTATGGCTGAAGACGACTGGGAAGGCTGGCAACTGCTGACAGGTTCACTTGGAGATAGAGTCCAGCTTGTCGGTGATGATCTGTACGTTACCAATGTAGACCGTTTGAGCCGGGGAATAAAAACGAAAGCCTCCAATTCTATTCTTATTAAACTTAATCAGATTGGTACTCTCACCGAGACTATTTCAGCTATAAATATGGCACACGAGGCAGGCTGGACAGCAATAGTCAGCCACCGCTCAGGTGAGACCGAAGACACCACCATAGCCGATCTGGCAGTCGGCCTGAACTGCGGGCAGATTAAGACCGGCGCACCCTGCCGTTCCGAGCGCACCGCTAAATATAATCGCCTGCTTAAAATAGAAACCGAACTTGGAGATAAAGCAGTTTTTACCGGTATGGACGTATTCCATAAACTCAAGAGCCGGGCAGATGAATGAAAATATAGTTCATACTCCCACAAGAATCAATAAGTGGCTTTGCCACAAGCTTGAATGCTTTGGTGATTTTATAAAGTATTATTCTACGGATAAATCCAGGTTTTACCTCGAGCCTTTTGCCGGTGGCGGTATCTATACCTGCAAAGATACCGATTGCCTTGTCGACGGCTCAGAACTCAGGGCATTAAAAGATGGTTTTTCAAAATGCATTTTTCTGGTTAACGACGTGCAGGATGCCAGTAACCTGAAATATCTGACTGCGTCTATCAAGTCTGAAAGCGCCGTAATAACCGGTAACTGCATTAACGATAAGATTTTACGCCAGACTTTTAACCTTATTCCCCGTTCTGAAAGCAGTTTTGCCTTTATTGACCCGCCGGGATACAACAGGCTGCGCTGGTCAACGATAAATAAATTGGCTGCTCACGGCACGGACTGGAAGGGTTATAAAATGGACCTTCTGATAGTTTTTCCTCTGGAGATGGCATTGCTGAGAAACATAACCCGCCCCGATTGCGAAGCCTCCATTAACCGCCTTTACGGTAACCGTGATTGGCAGCAGGTACGTCAAAAAAGGCAGGATGATGAGATAGGGCATAGTGAAGCTAGGAAAAAGCTGGTGTCTTTATATAAGGCCGGATTAAAGAACCTGGGCTATAGATATGTTGAAGAACTGAAGCCGGCTCGCTTTTCCAACCCGCCCAACTACCATCTGTTCTGGGCAAGCGATACCCGTAGCCGCCTCCAAGAACTTATCGATATATGGAGCAAACCCAGATACCTGCCCTGTGAGCTTTTCAGTAATGTGAGTGTCCATAAAGATGCATAAAATCGGCATAACCACCACCGTTCCCATAGAGGTCCTGCTGGCTGCCGGATACCAGCCGATAGACTTGAATAATGTTTTTATAAACGACCCCAACCCGGAACGTCTGGTCAGGCTTGCCGAACGGGACGGCTTCCCTCTTAACTGCTGCAGCTGGATTAAGGGCATTTACGGAGTCTGCATGCAGTCTGACATTGATACTGTTTTGTGCGTCACCAATGGCGATTGTTCCAACACGGTTATGCTGATGGAGGTTTTAAAGCTTAAAGGTTTTAAGACAATGCCATTCGCCTATCCCGAAGAGCCGGATGTAAACAAGATGCAGTTTGCACTTGAAACACTTGCCGGTAAATCAGGCACTACCATGACGGAAGCCGATGAAGTAAGACAGGAGTTAAAGCCCGTTCGTAAGCTTGCGCATGCCCTTGACGATCTTACCTGGCAGCATGGGCTGGTAAGTGGCTTTGAGAACCACCTGTGGCTGGTATCATCCTCCGATTTCAACCAGGACTATCATAAATACTCGGACCAGCTGCAGAATGTGATAACAAGCTGCCGCAACCGCTCCCCTTACCCCGATGATATGCTCAGGATTGCCTATATCGGTGTGCCATCGGTTTATGGACGAGACCTCTACCATTATCTGGAGAAAAACGGGGCGCGGGTGGTCTTCAATGAGATACAGCGCCAGTTCACAATGCCGCGGCCTGGAAGCTCGGTGGCAGAACAATATTCCAATTATACCTACCCTTATTCAATATACCGTCGTTTAAAAGACATCTCAGACGAACTTACAAGACGACGGGTTGACGGTGTTATTCACTACGTCCAGGCTTTCTGTCACCGCGGTATCGGTGATATAATATTTCGCGATAGCATTAAATCACCCATAATGACCATCGAAGGCAACGATGATTTCTTTCTCAACCAGCATAACAGGACACGTGTTGAAGCTTTTTTGGATATGATCATGCACAACCGCAAAAGGCTTGAAGGCAATGAAAAGCTTGCAGCAAATAAATAAACAGGGGGTTTAAATAATGACACGTATTGGTATTAACGGATTCGGCAGGATTGGCAGGCTGACCCTGAGGGCAGTTAATCAATGCTTTGATGGAGAGTTGGAGGTAACAGCTGTAAACGACTTGGCAGATGCCAGAACCAACGCCCATCTTTTTAAATGGGATAGCACCTATGGCCCCTATGACGGAGCGGTAGAGGCTAACGATGATTTTATTACCATTGACGGCAATAAAATAAAGGTTTATTCAGAGCGTGACCCGGGTAATATACCCTGGTCTGATTGCGGAGTGGATGTAGTAATAGAATCAACCGGTATTTTTAATGACGCCACCAAAGCATCCGCTCATAAAAATGGCAGTGTTAAAAAAGTAATCATATCGGCACCAGCTAAAAACGAGGATATAACTATCGTCCTCGGTGTTAACGAAGGTAAATACCAGCCGGATAAACACCACATCATATCCAATGCATCCTGCACCACCAATGGGCTTGCCCCGATAGTCCATGTGCTGCACCAAGGCTTCGGTATAAGAAAAGGGTTAATGACCACCATCCATGCTTATACAAACGACCAGAGCCTCCAGGATACCTACCATAAAGACCTGCGCCGTGCCCGTGCAGCAGCCGAAAACATGGTGCCGACAACCACAGGTGCCGCTTATGCCATTGGTCGTGTTTTACCTGAGCTCGAAGGTAAACTGCACGGAATCGCACTGAGGGTGCCGTTAGCCAGTGTTTCTCTGGTTGACCTTGTCGTCGAACTTGAAAAGAATACCAACGCCGATGAATTAAATCAGGCGTTTAAGTCCGCCGCCGAGGGACAGCTAAAAGGAATTCTGGAGTATTGCCAGGAACCGCTTGTCAGCTCTGATTTCAAAGGTAACCCGGCAAGCTCTATCGTTGACGCACCCAGTACTATTGTTATCGGTGACAATATAGCCAAAGTCCTCGCTTGGTATGATAATGAATGGGGATATTGCAGCCGCTTGGTTGATCTGGTCAAATTTGTTGCCGAAAAAGGACTATAATACCCCTATTCCAAAGTTGACATTCTTCGTATGGTGGAGTTAAAATAACATAACATTTAACGTTTTAAAGGGAGGGTAAAAATGAAATTAGTAGTTATCGGTTTCGGTCAATGCGGCAGCCGCATTGCCGATGAGTTTGCCCGATTAAATAAAAGAGCACGCAGCCACCGGGGAATAGAAATAACGCCCGGCGTTTTTGCTGTTAATACCGATGCCGCTGACCTCAGCGGGCTTTCCACCATAAAAGCAGATTACCAGCACCGTATACTCGTCGGAGGGCGCAAGACCGGCGGTCATGGCGTCGGTAAGATTAACGAACTCGGCGCCGAAGTTGCCAGAGAAGATGCCGACAAGGTAGTCGACGCTCTCAGGGCAACCAAACGGTTTTACGAAACGGATGGTTTTCTTCTTAT
>DAOVXW010000006.1 GCA_030635945.1 Dehalococcoidia bacterium | reverse complement strand
TTTTTTATTTATAATAGTCGGTAATCAAGAAATGAAGGTGATTAGATGAAACAATTCCAGCCGGAAAATATCCACAACGTCGTTCTGCTTTCCCACAGTGGTGCCGGTAAAACATCGCTATCTGAGGCAATCCTGTTCACCAGTGGAGAAATAAAAAGACTGGGCAGGGTTGATGCCGACAGCACCACCTCAGATTACGACCCCGATGAAATGAAACGTAAAATAAGCATTAATCTGACCTTGCTGCCCTGCCAGTGGCAGGATAAAAAGATAAACCTCGTGGATGTGCCCGGCTATTCTGATTTTATCGGCGAAGTCAGAGCGGCGGTCAGGGTTTGCGAGGGGGCTATCATTCTCGTATCGGCGGCAGCCGGTATAGAGGTTGGCACAGAGCAGTCGTGGGCATACAGCGAAGATGCCGGTATGGCTCGCCTTATTTTCATTAATAAGATGGACCGCGAAAACGCTAATTTCAATAAGACAGTAGAGCAGATACAGTCAAATTTTGGTAATAGATGTGTACCGTTGCAGATACCCGTCGGAGCCCACAATGATTTCAAGGGCATAATTGACCTGTTGACATTAAAATTCTATGCCGGCGATAAAGCCGAAGAAAGCGAAATACCGGCATCGCTTAAAGAACAGGCAGAATCTATGCGGGAAAAGATGGTCGAGGCGATTGCCGAGGTCGACGATGTCATGATTGAAAAATTTCTCGGCGGGGAAGAAATCAGCCAGGAAGAACTTGTAAAAGGCCTCAAAGAGGCAGTATTGAGTGGCAAGATTGTGCCGGTGTTAACCGGCTCGGCATTGCAAAATGCAGGCATCAGCCAGTTGCTGGATGCTGTTTGCAATTATCTGCCATCAGCCGGGGAAGCGGATATAGTCACCGCCACTGACTCCAAGACAACCGATATTAAACCTGACCGGCAATCGCCACTGGCGGCGTTGGTGTTTAAGACGACTGCTGATCCCTATGTCGGCAAGCTTACATATTTTCGTGTTTTCTCCGGTGCTATTGACAGCAATTCACAAATCTGGAACGTAAATCAGAATGGTGTCGAACGCATAGGACAGCTTTTTATTGTCAGGGGCAAGAATCAGGAACCGGTGCCCAAGGTCGAGGCGGGAGATATAGGTGCTGTCGCCAAACTTAACATAACCATTACCGGGGATACGCTGGGCGTTCAGGATAAACCGGTAAAAATAAAGCCGGCGACATTCCCCGAACCGGTTTACAGTGTGGCTGTACATCCGAAGACGAAGGCAGACCTTGATAAACTCGGTTCGGCGCTGACGCGCTTAACCGAAGAGGACCTGACATTGCGCATGCACCGGGATCATGATACCGGTGAAACGATATTATCCGGTATGGGCGATACACAGCTTGATGTTGCCGCAGAGAAAATGCAGCGCAAATTTGGCGTCGGCGTTTCACTGACGATTCCCAAAGTGCCCTATAAAGAAACCATTACACAGACAGCTAGAGCCGAATATAAACATAGAAAACAATCCGGCGGGCATGGCCAGTACGGGCACGTTCGGTTGGAATTGACACCGCTGCCACGCGATAAAGCCAATGAGTTCGTCAGCACGGTGGTGGGTGGTTCCGTGCCAAAAAATTACTTCCCGGCGGTGGAGAAGGGTGTTAAAGAGGCGATCAAAGAAGGTGTTCTTGCCGGTTATCCTGTTGTTCATGTAAAAACAAACCTTTATGATGGCAGCTTTCATCCGGTGGATTCCTCTGAAATTTGCTTTAAGATTGCAGGCGCCGGTGCCTTAAGGAGAGGACTTTCCGAAGGGCAACCCATGTTGCTGGAACCGATTATGAATATAAAGGTAATCATTCCCGGAGACTTTACCGGAGATATCATGAGCGACCTGAATACGAAACGAGCCCGGGTTCAGGGTATGAACCCTGCAGGTGGTAATAATATCGTAGAAGCACAGGCGCCTTTGGCTGAGGTACTGCGCTATGCTATTGACCTGAAATCAATAACACAGGGCAAGGGCACTTTCAGTATGGAGTTTAGCCACTATGAGGAAGTGCCGGCACACATAAGCCAGAAGATTATTGATGAGCGCAAAGCCGAGAAGGAAGCGGAAAAGGGTTAAAATATAATCTGGTTTCGCTTTATTCGGCTAGAAGTTCTCTTGCCTTTTCGGTGAATGCCGGTATCACCTTTTTCCAGTCGCCGACAATGCCGAAACGGGCAACGTTGAAGATATTTGCCTCCACATCCTTGTTTATGGCTATTATATTCCTGGCCCCGCTACAACCGCTGATATGCTGGCTTGAGCCGGAAAGGGCTATCGCCATATAGAAGTCCGGGGCTATAATCTTGCCGGTAAGCCCTATCTGGGCTGAATTCTGAATCCAACCGTTATCACAGGGAGGTCGGGTGGCGCCGATTGCTCCCCCGAGCAGATCAGCCAGCTCTTCAAGTTGTTTGAAGCCTTCGGCACTGCCGATACCTCTGCCGCCGGTGACAACAACTGCCGCATCTTCAAGCCTTATACCTTCTTTTACCCGGGATACCTTATCAACGACTCTGGTTCTGTTAGCCGTTGATTCCGGCCCGGTATCAATAGCAATAACCTCTCCCTGTCTTGAATTATCCGGCTCCGGTGCTGAATATACCTTTGGCCTGACAGCGGCTATCTGTGGGTAGCAATCGCTGGTGAAAGTAGCCATAGCATTGCCGCCATAGACCGGTTTTGTCTGCAGTAACTGTCCGGAGTCTGCATCAATAGTCAGTTCTATACAATCGGTGGTAGCTGAAGTGCCCAGCCTGAAAGCCAGACCGGGTGCCAGGTCGCGGCCTATGGATGTCTGCCCCAGAAGCAGGATGCGTGGCATTACCTGCTTTACTATTTCTTCCATAGCGTTGGTGTATGATTCAGTCCTGTAATCTTTAAGGAACGGATTATCGGCAATATAGATTTTATCGGCGCCGCAGGCTATAGCTTCCTGGGCAAGTCCGGCGACACCGTCGCCTAATATAACGGCGCTCAATTCTTCATCCAGATCATCAGCCAGTTTTCGGCCGCAGCCGAGAAGTTCCCTAGCTATATTTGCCAGCCTGCCATCTGCAGATTCAGCCAGCACCATAATACCTTTATATTCAACCACTTTATAATTCCTTCTTTCCGGTATTTGTTCTACAGTAACTTTTCCTGCCTGAGTTTTTCAGCAAGATTAACCGCTGCCTCTTCCGGCGTTTCTCCATCTATAATCTCGCATTTACTTTCGTAAACCGGTTTTAACAGTTTGACCAGGCGGCTGCGCCGGCCGGCAGCTCCGGCTTGAGACGGATCGATGTCGATATCGGCTGGCTTCCAGACGGTCGGTTCCTTTTTCTTGGCTGCCATGATACCCCTTATGGTCGGGTAGCGGGGCTCGCCGATCTCATTGCTTATGGTAATCATTGCCGGTAATGTGGTTTCAATGATTTCGTAGCCGTCATTGGTTACCCGTTCAACCAGTGCCTTATCTCCGGAAATATCAATTTTACGAGCCAGTGTTATAGACGGCAGGTCAAGTATTTCGGCAATACCGGAACCCACCTGCCCGGCATCACGGTCGGCAGACTGGCGGCCACAGAGTATCAGGTCATATTCATCAATCTTTATTATCGCCATCGTCAGCGGATAGGCCGTTGACCAGATATCAGCATCGGCAAAGGCTTCATCCTCCAGCAGGATAAGCTCGTCAGCCCCCATTGATAATGGTTTTTTTATCACTTCTCTTATCAGTTTATTGCCCAGGCTTATGGCGGTTATTTTTCCTCCATAAGTATCCTTCAGTTTGAGAGCCGCCTCCAGGGCATACTCACTGTAGGGATCGATTACCGGTGGAATATCTGCCGGTAATACAACACTGTTGGTGGTGGCATCTATCTTGAAGCTGGCCGGCGGCGCTTCGGGGTCGATGACCTGTTTGATGCAGACAATTATGTTCATTTTGGCTGATTCATTCCTTAAAGATTATTTTATCGCGGCAATGTCATACTGACCACGCGGTCAATGCCGTTTAAATCAGGTGTTATTTCTATATCTGCGGTGGGGAAGAGGCTATCCAGCAGGGCGGTTACTGCCTCCCTTTGCCCCTGGCCTATCTCCAGCAGCAGGCAGCCTCCAGGTATGAGTTTTCCGTTTACCTGACGGCACAGCCGACTGATTATTTCCAATCCGTCAGCCCCCCCATCGAGTGCCGTTGCCGGTTCAAAGCTGTGGGTATCCAGCTCAGATTGTCTGACGTAGGGCAGGTTGGTAACGATAAAGTCAACCGCTTCGGGCAGCGGCTCAAGCAGATCGCCGTTAAGCAGTTTTATTCTATCAACCACTCCGTGTTTGTAGCAGTTGAAACGGGCTACCTTCAGGGCAGGGGTTGAAATATCGGCAGCATATATTTTTGCCTGCGGCAGGTTAAGCGCCAGGCTGATGGCGATAATACCGCAGCCGGTGCCTATATCGGCTATAAGGAGTTTACGGTGTTTTTGAGCCCGGCTCACAGTGTTTTCTACAAGATGCTCGGTTTCCGGCCGCGGAATAAGGACATCATTGTTGACATAAAAATCAAGGCCATAGAACTCCCGGTAGCCGCTGATATAGGCTGACGGCTCGCCGTTAAGACGCCGTTCCAGAAGCTTTTGTAAAATATCCTGCTGTTCCGGAGTAATCTGTTGCGCAGGATTCTGGTAGAACTGCACGCGGTTTATTTTCAGGGTTTGCCTTAGCAGTAACTCGCCCTCAAGCGGGGCGTTATCGATATTATTAACCGCCAGGACCTGTCGGGTGTGAAAGAAAGATTCCTTTAATCTCATACCAGCTGTGTCTCCAGCTGTTTTGCTTGCTCGCTGGTGGCTATGGCGTCAATGAGCTCGTCGAGCTCACCTTCCATAATTTTGGGCAGGTTATGCATTGACAGTCCGACACGATGGTCGGTTATTCTGTCCTGAGGGAAGTTATAGGTTCTTATCTTTTCGGAACGCTCACCGCTGCCTACCTGGGAGCGGCGCTGTTCGGTTATTTCGCCATCATGTTTACTTTGTTCAATATTGAGGAGCCGGGCGCGAAGGACGGCCATAGCTTTGGTTTTGTTTCTGTGCTGGGAACGTTCATCCTGGCATACAGCTACAAGACCGGTTGGCAGATGGGTTATGCGTACTGCGGTGGCTACCTTGTTCACATTCTGACCGCCGGCACCGCCGCTGTGGAAGATGTCAATTCTGAGGTCTTTGGGATTTATGTTCACCTCGACTTCTCTGGCTTCGGGCAGTACGACAACGGTGGCTGTCGAGGTATGTATTCTGCCGGAGGATTCGGTTGTCGGCACTCTCTGTACCCGGTGAACCCCCCTTTCATATTTGAAGCGGCTGAAAGCCCCCTTGCCTTTAACCTCAAATATGATTTCCTTTATACTACCGATGGCGGTTTCATTGGCATCAATGATATCTGCACCCCATTTTTTGTTCTGTGCATATCGGCTGTACATACGGAAAAGGTCGGCGGCAAAAAGACCGGCTTCATCGCCGCCGGTGCCGGCTCTTATCTCAATAATGATATCCCGGTCATCGTTGGCATCTTTGGGCAGTAGCGCCAGCTTCAACTCGTGAAGCTGGCTTTCCAGCTGTGATTCCAGGCTCTCTATCTCTTCTTTGGCCATAGCAATCATCTCTTCATCCAGCCCCTCGGTTAGCATCTTTTTTGTTTCCTCTAGCATGCCGGATTTATCTTTATAGCTACGGTAAAGGGTGGCCAGGTCTTCCAGGCCAGCCCTCTCCTGCGCCAGAGCCTGCAGCTTCTTAAGGTCGAAGGCTATCTCCGGCGATGCTATCTGCTCTTCAAGCTCCAGATACCGCTTTTCTATTTTGTCCAATCGTCGAAACATCGGAATTACTCCTGAAGAAATTGTAACATAGACATAGCTGGCACTCAAACATTTAAAGAAACGAATAGGTCTAGCGGCATAAGTAAAAGGGGATTCTGTAAAATCTAACCTATAGTTTTATCGGGCCAAATTTTACTGCCCGCTTTCAGATTATAATCGGCGGTTATGGTTACGTTATCTGATATTACCGCATCTACGATGGTGCTTTTAGAGCCGATGAGGCAATTGTCGGCGATGATAGAGCGCTTTATTATTGCTCCCTTTTCTATTTCGACATTTTGCCAGATAACCGAATCCTCCACTATAGCGCCATCACCTATAGTGCTGCCGGAGCCGATGACCACCGCTCCATTAAACACTGCTTTTTGCCCGATAGTGCAGTTATCGCCGATAACCGCCGGGCCTGTTATCTCGGCCGTCCTGTGGGTATTGCTGTTTTTCCCACTGGAAATGCGGGTATTTGCAGTGAAGTTGAACTGGTTGCTTTCGCCGTTGAGCAGGTCGCGGTTAAGCTGGTGGTATTTCTGCGGGGTGCCGATGTCCATCCAGTAACATGAAGAAGGAAAGGCATATATCGGCTCCCCTTTTTGCAGCAGGGGTGGGAAAACCTCCTTCTCAAAGCTAAACATTGTTTGCGCCGGGATGGAGTTTAAAACATCCGTTTCCATAATATAGGTACCGGCGTTTATCATATTAGTGGTTATCTGTTCCCGGCTGGGCTTCTCCAGAAATCGGGTTATTCTGCCCTTATCATCAGTCTCTACCAGGCCGTAAAAGGTGGGGTCTTCTACCGGGATAAGGGCGATGGTTATTTTTGCTTTGCGCCGCTTGTGCAAAGCTACCATAGCAGAAATGTCAAGATCGGTGAAGATATCCCCGTTAAGAGCAACGAAGGTTTCACCATCCAGATATTGCTCGGCATTTTTAACCGCACCGGCTGTCCCCAGTGCCGTATCCTCCACAGTGTAAGTGATGCTGACACCGAAGCGCCTGCCGTCACCTATGTAATTTTTGATAGGCTGCGCCAGGTGGCTTATCGCCATCACTATATGCTTTATATTGTGCCGGCTGAGGCGGCGGATAACATACTCGATAAAAGGGATATTAACCACCGGCATCATAGATTTGGGCGTGTTAATTGATAGCGGCCTAAGCCTGGTACCCAGTCCGCCTACCAGAATAACTGCATTCATTACTTACACTTCACTTTTTTATAACCCTGTTTTTGTAGTGTTACAGGGGAAAAACAGTATATAATATCACAGGTTGTTTGGAAAGTGGCAATAATTGCACTCGGTAAGATTAACAATTATAATAAATTGATTTATGAAGAGGGGGGACGGATTAAAGAGAATGACGCCTGTAGTTTCTATTATCGGTAGGTCAAAATCAGGCAAGACGACGCTTATTGAAAAACTGGTTGCCGAATTGAAACTACGGGGCTATCGTGTGGCTACGATAAAACATGCGCAGGAAATCAATTATGAACCAGGCAGAGATAACTGGCGGCACCTCAAGGCAGGCAGTGATGCCACCATTGTGGTGTCTTCTGAAGAAGCTGTACTGGTAAAACCCGTTACAACAGTGGATATACTTGATAAAATGATCCGCTTACTGGGTGAGGACTATGATATTATAATAACCGAGGGTTTCAAACAGGCTGATACACCAAAGATAGAAATACGCTACGGGGTGGATAGTTCGCCGCTGAAAAACATAAAGAGGCTGGTAGCAGTAGTCAGCGATAAACCCACAGGGACAGGTGTCAGGCAATTCTCCCGCCAGGATATTACAGAACTGGCTGATCTGCTGGAGGAAGGCTTTATAAAACCACAGAGGGAGAGACTGGCTCTATATGTAAACGGCAAACGTTTAACCTTGAAAAGTTTTCCCAGAAAGATTATCAGTAGCCTGCTGGTAAATATGGTTTCCAGCCTGAAAGGCGTTAAACAGGTAGACAGCCTGGATGTTTTAATAAGGAAGCAACCAGAAAAGAAATAGCCGGGCTGGATATTAACAAGGAGTTACTTTGGCAAAGAAGAAGACGATAGGAAGACCCAAACACAAGCCAACCAAGCGCCAGCTATCCAGCTGGCAAAAGCAAAAACGCAGGCAGAGATTCATCATCGGCATTGGTACCTCTGTTATTGTCGTAGCCCTGGCTTTAGTTGTTGCCGGTATTTATAATCAGTGGTATATCCCCCAGTCCAAACCGCTTAAAGAAACGGTAGTTGAGGTTAATGATACCCGCTTTAATATGGCTTATTATATAGATACTTTAGATTATCAATTGGCAGGTATACCGCAGCAGCAGGTATCATTATTCCTTGACATAATTGCAGATGGCATCCAGCAGAATGAACTGATAAGACAGGAAGCCCTGAAATTGGGGGTTACCGTCAGTGATGATGAAATCAGTGAAGAGATAAAAAATAATGAATTGCCCGGCAATCAGGCGGTCAGGGATATAACCAGGACGCAACTGCTAGTTCAAAAATTAAAAGAAGGTTATTTTAATGATCAGGTACCGCTTTCCGCAGAACATCGATATATTATGACGATGTTCCTGGAAAGCGAGAGCCAGGCGGACGAAGTCAGGGACAGGTTGGCTGCCGGAGAAGACTTCAGCCAGCTTGCCGGTGAATTATCACTGGATGGTTATACTCTGGAAATGAATGGCGACCTTGACTGGAAGCCGCATGGTGTTATAGACGGATTGCTGCTTACATCTGTGTTGGACGAATATGTCTTTAGTAATCCGGTAAGCGAGGCAGCTGTTACGGTACGCGATGCTGAAAAAACAAAAGACCTGGGTTATTGGCTTATCGAGATACTTGAGAAGAACGAAGAAACAGGGCAAGCCCGTGTCCGGGCTATGATGCTGGCAAGTGAAGAAGAGACACAAATGATAATATCACGGCTGTCTGGTGGCGAGGATTTCACAACTTTAGCCGAAGAATATTCACAGGCGTGGTCGGATGAAGACGGAGCGGACCTCGGCTGGCTGGCTGCAGGTGGTGCGAGTGATGTTTTTGATGAATTTGTTTTTGATTCTGAGACCGAACTGAATGTAGTAAGCGGGCCAATTCGTGACGAAAGTATAAGTACCGCAGGAGGTTGCTGGTTATTGAAGATCCCGGATGGTGGTGTCAGGGAGATTTCTGATGACGACAGGGATTTAATAATAGAGAAAGCCATGCAGGAGTGGCTTGATTCAATCCTGGAAGACCCTGAAAATATATTGATTATTTATCTCGATGAAGAAATGAGGGAATTTGCTATAAGCAGGTTCACCGGTTAATAATATGGGATAGAGGTACTGCAGGATGGATAAAAAGAATATCGGTATAGGCCTTATCGGTCTGGGGGTGATTGGCGGAAAGGTAGCCGGGGTTCTTCTGGAGAGGGGAGAATCTTTGTCCGAGGAGGTTGGGCAGCCCATTATATTGCGAAAGATAAAGGTTCTGGAGCAGGACCTGTCCCGCCCACAGGCTCAGGAAATGGAACCCCATCTTTTTACCACGGACGAAGACGAATTTTTTAATACACCCGGGATGGATATTGTTATTGAGTTAATCGGCGGCGAGGAGCCGGCACTTACTTATCAAAAAAAGGCACTTTTAGCCGGTAAACATGTAATTACCGCCAACAAGGAGATTATAGCCAAGCATGGCGCAGAGCTGGCGGCTATGGCGCAAAAACAGAACGTAAGCCTGAGCTATGAAGCTGCCGTAGGTGGCGGCATTCCGTTGATTATGCCTTTCAAGCGGGATCTGGTGGCTAACGAGATAAAGGGTATCTATGCCATTATAAACGGCACAACCAACTATCTTTTAACCAGTATGTCTCGTGAGGATGTGGATTTCGCCTCGGCCCTGAAACAGGCACAGAAGCTCGGTTATGCCGAAGCCGATCCGAAAAACGATATAGAAGGTATAGACTCTAAATACAAGCTGGCTATACTGGCATCATTAGCCTTCCGCAGCCGGATTCACCCCGATGATATCTATTGCGAAGGTGTCAGCCGGCTTTCAAGCCGTGATTTCCGCTATGCTAAAGAGATGGGCTATGTCATAAAGCTGCTGGCTTTAGCCAAACAGAGTGATGGTTCTATTGAAGTACGGGTGCACCCGGTCTGCCTGCCCGAAGACGACTTCCTTGCCAAGGTAGACGGCGTTTATAATGCCATTCTGGTAGAGGGCGACCTCATTGGCAAGGTAACCTTTTTGGGAGAGGGCGCCGGTCCGCTGCCAACCAGCAGTGCCGTTATTGCTGATGTCGTTCAGGTGGCAAGGGATATCGTTTTGGGTACCGTCTGCCGGCCTGTATCCAGGTTGCAGCTGGATAAAAAGATTAAAAAGATGTCGGAAATTGTAACCCGCTACTTCATTCGTATGAACATCGCCGACAGCGCCGGAGTACTGGCACAGATTGCCAAAGTTCTGGGTGATAATAATATAAGTATTGCATCAGCGATTCAAAAAGAAGCCGATGAAGAAACAAAAACAGCCGAAATAGTTATCATGACCCACCCGTCCCCGGAGAAGGGGATCATACAGGCTGTAGATGAGCTCAATCGCCTGGATGCGGTTAAAGAAGTGAACAATTTTATACGGGTCGAAGTTTAAAAGCCATGCTAAAAAACGGGGTTCTGTTAAAATATAAAGATTTATTACCGGTTACCGCCGATACCCCCCTCTTTTCACTGGGCGAGGGAGATACTCCGCTGGTGAGGTCCAGGCGGCTGGAAAAGGAAATCGGTTGCGGTAGCCTGCACTACAAGATTGAGGGCTGTAATCCAACCGGCTCCTTCAAGGACAGGGGTATGGTGGTAGCCATAGCCAAAGCACTGGAAGAAGGCAGCCGGGCTGTAATTTGCGCCTCAACCGGTAACACAAGTGCTTCAGCAGCAGCTTATGCCGCCAGTTCGGGTCTGGATGCTATAATCGTCATACCGGAGGGAAAGATTGCACTGGGAAAACTGGCTCAGGCAATCGTCCATGGAGCCAGGATAATCACAATAGACGGCAATTTTGACCAGGCATTGAGTATAGTGCGCAGCCTGACCCAAAAACACCCGGTTACCCTGGTTAATTCCCTTAATCCATATCGCATAGAAGGGCAAAAAACGGCCGCTTTTGAGGTTGTCGATGAAATGGGCAGCGCACCGGATTACCTCTTTATTCCGGTGGGCAATGCAGGTAATATTACCGCCTACTGGAAGGGCTTCGTTGAATACCAACGGCTGGGTAAGATAGAGAAAAAACCGAAGATGATGGGTTTTCAGGCAGAAGGCGCTGCCCCCATCGTCCGCGGACATATAATTGATAAGCCGGAGACGGTTGCCACCGCCATACGCATCGGCAATCCGGCCAGCTGGCAGAAGGCTGTTGCCGCCCGCGATGAATCGGGCGGTGTTATAGATATGGTAAGCGATGAAGAGATTTTAGCAGCCTACCACCTCCTGGCTTCAAAGGATGGAATATTCTGTGAGCCGGCTGCGGCGGCATCCGTCGCCGGGCTGTTAAAACTTACCCGTGAGGGTATGGATTTAAGTAATATAAGCGTGGTGTGCGTTTTAACCGGCAATGGTCTCAAGGATGCCGATACCGCCACTAAAAAAGCAGGTCCTTTTACCAAACTTCCGGCTAACCTGACAGATGTGGAAAAGGCCCTAGGCTGGGATTAAAAAGGTTTTAGAATCAAGGGAGGTTGAAATGAAAAAAACAGTTAGCGATAGCACAGGCGCTTTCTACCAGCACTACCCGCGGGTGGCTGTGGTGGTTACCGGCAGTTCCGGCGGCAGGGATAATGCCATGTCGATAGCCTGGCACACCTCTATTTCAAAAAACCCGCCTCTTTATGGTGTTGTCGTATCACCCAACCACTTTACCTATAAACTTATTGCCCAGAGCAAGCAGTTTGGCGTTAATTTTATGCCCGATACTAAAGCCGAGCTGGTGGCGGCCCTGGGTGGCAGCAAGGGCAGCCAGATGGATAAATTTTCGGCGTTTTCCGTTAAAAGGGATAATGCGGTAAAGACAACAGTGCCGATACTGGAGGATGCCTATGCCGCTTTCGAATGCAGGCTGGTTGACGACAGGCTCTACGGCGACCACAAGCTGCTGGTGGGAGAGGTAGTTGCCGTGCATTATGCCGAGGAAGCCTTTATGGAAAACGGGGTGCTTGATATAGAAAAAATAAATCCCACCCTGTATCTGGGTGGTGAGATTTACCTTAATACAGAGGAAAGCAGACCAAGAACCCTTAACCGCGGGTTCTGTGTCGATTGCTTTAAAACCTAGTTTAATAATATTCGGAGGAATTCTGGAGTGATTGACGAAGAAAAAATCAAAGCTTCGGTAAAATCCATTATAGAGGCTATCGGGGAAGACTCTGCACGCGAGGGCCTGGTTGATACGCCGCGCCGAGTCGCCGAGATGTACAGCGAGCTCTTTATGGGAATGAATCGTGACCCAAAGAAAGAGCTGGCGGTTGGCTATGAGCTGGGACACCGCGAGATGGTAGTCCTCAAGGA
>DAOVXW010000055.1 GCA_030635945.1 Dehalococcoidia bacterium | reverse complement strand
AACCTTTTCTGCCGTGATTCAGCCGCCACTTTCAGGTTTATGACCGCCATTTCATCTCTTGTCCCGGGCAGATGCCGCCTGGTTCCGGGGCCCTCCCTTCTCAGCAGGCCCATAGAGCCGTTACTTACAGCACTGTCACAACTGGGAGTAAAATGCCGGCTTGAGGGCAAAACGGTAATAGTTGATGGTGGCCGGTTGAAGGGTGGCACTGTACAATTGCCGGGGGATATCAGCTCACAGTTTATCACCGCCCTACTACTGATAGCACCCCTGGCCGAGACAGGTTTAACCATTCAGCTAACCACCCCACCAGGTTCAAGGCCGTATCTTAAAATGACACTGGATTGCCTGAGAAGATTCGGTATTGCAGTGGAAGCCTCGGATAATCTTATGCAATTTAAGGTGTCCAGGCAGAATTATAAATCAGCCGTCTACAATGTTGAGGGTGATTGGTCTTCGGCATCATATCTGCTGGCACTGGGGGCTGTATCAGGGCAGGTGGAGGTTACAGGCCTCAACCACAACAGTTTTCAAGGAGACCGAATAATGCTAAACTTACTGCTGGCAATGGGAGCTGAAGTTATAACAAACGAAAAATCAGTTACAGTGAAGAGGTCAGGATTGAAAGCCATCACGGCTGATTTAAGCGATTGTATAGACCTGCTGCCGACACTGGCTATGCTGGCGGCGGTCGCCAATGGCGAAAGCCGGTTTTACGGCATCAGTCGGGCGAGAATCAAGGAATCAAACCGGGTGCTCGCTTTGAGGGAAGGGCTGGAAAGAATGGGCGTATCCGTTACCGAAGAAGAAGACATGTTTACAATCACCGGTATAAAACCGATCGGCGCAACCATAAACAGCTTCGGCGACCACAGGATAGCCATGGCATTCAGCATACTCGGCACGGTAACCGGTGATACAACGATAGACGGAGCCGAATGCGTCGCCAAAACATACCCGCATTTTTGGCAGACTTTCGAAAAACTGGACGGAAAGGTGAATCTCAATGTCAAATAGCCTGGGTAAGTTATTTACCATAACCAGCTTCGGCGAGAGCCACGGAAAACTTATCGGTATTATTATAGATGGCTGTCCGGCAGGATTACCCATAACCCGGCAGGATATCCAGAAAGAGCTTGATAAGCGCAAACCAGGGGAGAACCCGGCCTCTACAACCAGACGGGAAGGGGATAAAGCCGAAGTCCTTGCCGGTATCTTCAACGGCCATACTACCGGTGCGCCCATCTGTCTGGCAGTATGGAATAAGGATATAGATTCCGCTGAATATGTAAAGGGCAGGTTCCTGCCAAGACCGGGGCATGCCGATTATACCTCATACATTAAATACGGGGGCTTCGGTGACTACCGCGGTGGTGGCAGGTTTTCCGGCAGAATCACCGCCGGTTTCGTTATGGCCGGAGCTATCGCCCGCAAGCTACTCAAGCTGATTAAAATCGAGGTTATTGCGCATACCGTCGAGATCGGTGGTATAGTTGCCCGGTACAATGACTTTAATGAAATAAGGCAGAATATAGCTAGCAATCCGCTTCGCTGTGCCGATGCCGAGGCTGCGCGGAAAATGACAGCCGCTATTGAAGAAGCCAAAAAGCAGGGCGACAGCCTTGGCGGCATTATAGAGGGTACAGTACTCGGGTTGCCGGCCGGACTGGGCGAGCCTGTCTTTGATTCCCTTGACGCAGAGCTTTCCAAAGCCCTGTTCGCCATCCCGGCGGTCAAGGGAGTAGAGTTTGGTTCCGGTTTTCAGGTAGCCCGTGAAAAAGGTTCGCAAAACAACGACCCGTTTGTAATAGAAAATGATAAACTGGTAACCAGCAGTAACAATGCCGGCGGTATACTCGGTGGTATAAGCAACGGCATGCCTCTGGTAGTCAGGATAGCCGTAAAACCGACGGCATCGATTACCAAGAGCCAGCAGACGGTGAACATAAAGGAAATGACCGCCGCTAAATTAGAAACAAGAGGCAGGCACGATATCTGCATTGTCCCACGGGCAGCGGTAGTCGTAGAATCAATGATAGCGATAACTCTCTGCGACTTCGCTTTAAGAGCCGGATTGATACCAAAGGTGATAAGATGAAAATTGAAGAACTGAGAATAAAGATAGACGAAGTTGATAACGATATCGTGCAGCTTATAGCCGAAAGGCTGAGCCTCGCCGAGCAGATTGGTGGCTTAAAAAGGAAGCAGGGACAGCAGATAGAGGATAAGCAAAGGGAAAATTTAATCCTGGAGCATATCAGGGAGATCGCCCAGAAAAAGGGGATAAACGAGAGTGATATAGAAGGCATCTACCGCAAAATATTCAGTACATCCAAAAGCATCCAGGGAGCAATTGTTGCCTTTCAGGGCGAAATTGGGGCTTACAGCGAGGAGGCTGCCATTAACTTCTTCGGTGCCGGCATCCAGGTAAAGCCTTTTGAAAGTTTTGAAGATGTCTTCAGGTCTGTCGAGCAGGACGAATCTCAGTTCGGTATTGCTCCGGTAGAGAATTCGCTTGAGGGCAGCATCCGCAAGAGCTATGACCTGCTGCTGGATTCCAGCCTCAAGGTCTGCGGCGAAATAGAGCTGCCGGTCTCCCACTGCCTGATAGCCAACCCGGGGGCAACCTTGAGTTCAATCAAAAGAATCTACTCTCACCCCCAGGCATTGGGGCAGTGCCAGGCGTTCATAAAGCACCTGAACTGTGAGCTTATACCCACTTATGATACCGCTGGCAGCGTCAAGTTTATAAAGGAAAAAATGATAACCGATGGCGCCGCCATCGCCAGCCCCAGAGCCGCCGAAATATATAGTATGAATATCATAACCTGCGGCATTGAGGATAACCCGAACAATTTCACCCGCTTTTTCGTTCTGGCCAAAGAGGATGCACCGCCATCGGGCAATGACAAAACATCCGTCGTCTTTGCCGTAAAACACAAGCCGGGGGCGCTGTTTGAATTCCTCGAACAACTGGCAATAAACAAGGTAAATATGACCAAGCTGGAGTCCAGGCCAACAAGGCAGAAACCCTGGGACTACAATTTCTACCTGGATTTCGATGGACACCGCCTGGATTCGTCGGTGAAAAATACGCTGGAGCATCTTGAAGACTATGTTATCTTTTTAAAAGTTCTTGGCTCCTACCCCAAATCCAAACTGAAAGCCAGGGAGTAAAGAGATGAAAGTAGCCATTATCGGTGGATCGGGCAAAATGGGGCGCTGGTTTGCGCGCTTTTTCTTAAAAGAGGGCAAAGATGTGTTATTGGTCGGCAGGAGCAAACCAAAGCTTGAAAAAGCCAGTCGCCGGCTAAATGTTGCTATAAGCACCGATATTGAAGAGGCCGGGCAGGCTGATTTAATTTTGATATCGGTGCCGGTAGACAACTTTGAGGAAACCATTAAACGTCTTAGCCCCCATACTCACCCTGACCAGATTATTCTTGATATTACTTCAGTTAAAATGCTTCCTGTGGAAGCTATGCACAGACATATAAAAAGAGGACGGATTCTGGGGACACACCCGGTATTCGGCCCCGGTGCCAGGAGCCTTGTCAACCAGAACTTCGTGCTGACGCCGACGGATGAACAGGAAAACAGACTGGCGGAAAAGGTAAGGTCTTACCTGGAAACAAAAGGCGCCAGAGTCCGCCTGATGACACCCCTGAAGCATGACGATATGATGGCTATCATTCTGGGGCTGGCTCATTTTATTGCCATTGCCTCCGCCGACAGCCTTGTTAGTTTTGAGCGATTAAAGGAAATGGAGTCCATCGGCGGCATCACCTACAAGGTGCTATTAACACTGGTAGAGAGTGTCATTTCAGAGGATCCCGAGCTTTATGCTTCCCTGCAGATGAATCTGCCCAACCTGCCTAATTTTCAAGAGCGGTTTCAGAAAAGTTGCCGGGATTGGGCTGAACTGGTAAAACAAAAGGACAGACAGCAATTTACCAGCCGTATGAAAGCCATCAGGCAAAAACTAGAGGCAAACAATCCCGATTTCGGCAAATCTTACGATAATATGTACAAGTTTGCCGAGGTATTAAAGAAAGACGAAACAGCTACTTAGCCAGCATTGCGTCCATTTTCTTCTGATTGAAACCCACCATCATTTGCTCATCGACAAAGATAACCGGCGTCCCCATCTGTCCCGAGCGGTGAATCATCTCATGGGCGACTTCTTCATTAACGGAAACATCAATATCCTCATATTCGATTCCCTTTTTAGTAAAATAGGCTTTAGCCCGCTTGCAGATTGGACAATCGGGGGTGGAATAGATAACAACCTTTTTATCAGCTTTATTAGTCATAGCTTAAATCCTCCTTTTGTCTCATATTATTATCAAATAAACATGCTGTCAACATTTCCATCGGGTTAATTTGCTGTATAATAGCTATAATTCTGATTTAAGTCTGGTGTTGCTTATACGTCTATGATTATTAAAAACCGTGCCGAACTGGCTACTACCGAGCTAAGAAAAAAGGCTCTCGATATTATTGAAGCCGGCATAGAACTGGTGCTGCCGACTAACATAATAAAAAATGCTCTGTACTACGACACTAAAAACAGAGTATTAACCATAAATAATACTGCTTATAACCTTTCTCGTGGCAGGCTTTTTGTTATCGGCGGCGGCAAGGCGTCCGGCCTGATGGCAGAAGCCCTTGAAAGCATAATACCACCCGAAGATATAACAGCCGGTATTGTTAATTGTAAAGACAGTGATTATAAAACAGGCAAAATAAAGGTGGTTACCGCCGGCCACCCGATTCCCGACCACAGGGGCGTCGGGGGTGTTAAAGAAATGCTGTCGCTCTGGGATAAATACTCTATCGGCAGGGACGATACAATTATCTGCCTGATTTCAGGCGGCGGCTCGGCGTTAATGCCCTATCCCGCTACCGGTATCAAACTGGAGGATATACAGAAATTCACTGAACTGCTGCTGGCTTCCGGAGCCGATATAAGCGAGATCAATACCGTCAGGAAACACCTGTCCCGCATAAAAGGAGGGCAACTGGGCCTCTATTTTTCCCCATCAACAATTATCTCTTTGATATTATCCGAAGTAATCGGCAACGACCTTTCGGTTATCGCCTCCGGGCCCACCTAGCCGGATACGACAACCTTCTCAGATGTCTGCAATGTACTTATAAAATACGATTTGTTATCCACAGCTCCTGAAAGGGTGCTTGATCACCTTGAAAAAGGCTGCTGGGGAAAGGTT
>DAOVXW010000005.1 GCA_030635945.1 Dehalococcoidia bacterium | reverse complement strand
ATTGTTTATATTCTCCTCGTAACCATTGGCCAATCCAAGGTTTAGCGAGAGAGGGCCGATAAAGTCGATCTCCCGGGTGACAAATAGACTGTTATTTCCATAGCTGTTTTTAAACCCCCCAGCGCGCCATTTATTCCATCTGCCATAGAGACCGTTATGCGATTCGTTCGGGTTGTCGATGTCGATATTAAAATGGCTAGAGTACAGAATCGTGCCGATACCTATATCAGAGGACATTGCTGGGGTCGCTACCAATGACATTAATAAAATTAAAATTTTCATACTTTTAATTATACTTAACCATCCTCATTTGTCAACAAGTTACCTTCACTAAATAAAATTGCCCCCTTCCCCCGGCTGGAGTAAACTCAGCCTCAACAATTTCAAAAGGCCGGCCCCATGTCATTGGTTTGCATATCTGCAGGACACTCCCCTAAACGTACCGGTGCCAGTTATCACGGATTCAAAGAACACGACGAAGCCGTAGAATGGGCAACACACCTCGCCACCCTATTGGCCAAAAAAGTCTCAGTCGACTATGTACCTACCGGTAAACTTTCCGAAAAAGTAGCCTTCATAAACGCAGCCGACTGCAGACTTGCCGTAGAAATTCATTTCAATGCCGCGGTCAATGCCGCTGGTAAGAATGTAGGAAAGGGCTCCGAGACCCTTTATTACCCGGGATCTGAATCTGGTAAGGCTGCGGCTTTGACTGTTCAAAAACACCTGTCCCCTATATTTAGCCCTGATCGTGGCGCTAAGGAAGGCCATTATCAAATGAATCCGGCCAAGCCCGCTGACTATTTTTTGCGTAAAACCAATTGCCTGGCACTTATTATCGAGCCTGAATTTATTCAATGGAAAGACAGTATTCAGGTTAATCGGGAAAAAGGTTGTGAGGCCTTGTGCGCTGCTATGCTTGAAATTCTAGGGGATAGTTAAATGGGCTATATTACTGAGGCTGTAGACCCTTCAATTTTGGCCTTTACCTGCGAGGGGAGGGGCTTATGCTCATTGAAACCTTAAAACACTACATGGGGTTAATATTGGCTCTAGTAGCACTTATATTTTTTGTTGGGTTGATTGTCTGGGGTCTTCCGAAAAAGGCTATAGTCGAGCATAAGGAAGTGGGCTACGAGGCGGCAGATATCAAGGTGAAACGCGATGACAAATAAATGGCGAGAGAGCACTACATTTAAATTCGTATTAATTGCGTGGGCTTTAGTCTCTATTGTTTTTATCTATTCCCAGTTCGGCGATGCCCCGATAAATATCAGAGAATACGCCGAGACTGTTGGTTTAATTCTTACTCCATGGCTGGCCAGGGAATGGCGCGCTAATCATTATGACAAAAATTAACCTTATTCTTGGTGGAATCCTGCTGGCGGCGCTTTTGGCTGGCGGGCTTTCTTTTTGGTGGCTGAAGACAGAAAACGATATATTGACCGCTAACGCTGCTGCATTAGAATTAGCCAATACCACAAACCAGCAAACAATCGACGCACTGCGCGAGGATGCAATAAAGAAACAACAGTCATTAAAAGCGAGGGAGAACGACCGAAAGGCTGCTGTAAAAAGGGCCAAATTACTCAAATTGAAACTTAACCAGGCACTCACTAAAGATGAAAAAGAATGCTACACGTCTACTGTACCTGACGTTGTTATTGACGGTGTTAACGAGTTGTTCAACACCGAAAGCAGTACCAGTAACGACGATTGAGTATATAAGGCCTAGTTTAATTTTGTATGATGAGCCAATCAAACCGGATTTGGTGTCGGGCATGTCTTATCAGTCAGTTATAGATGCGCTGGCACAAACAATTGATTTCCTCAATATTGATCGAAATAAGATTAAGCGAGAAATGAAATGAAATTCAAAGAATGGTTGCAAGTTATCGCCACAATGTTAATTTTAGTGACTACTGCGGGCTCAGTTGGGGTGTGGGCTGGTGACCATCGATGGGTAACTGCAAGTAATCTTGATAAGATAATAGTGCAGCTTGAAATTAACGCCCTTGATCGGCAGATCACATTTTTGCAGATTAAAGTTAATCAGGGCGAGGCGAGCAACTCCGAAAAAATATATATGGAGACACTTAAACAGCAACTGAGGGCAATGCAATGAGCAACGAAATACAGAAATTCTGGGAAGACAGCAAGAAAGCTATTATTGTACTTGTTGCGGTTATTTTACTGGTTCTCAGTTCTTTAGCGCAGGCAATGATTTCTACTGATAAGTATATTGCGCAAGCACCACCAAACATTAATTTAGTGCCAGCCTTCCAGTTGCAGATTAAAAATAACGACGGGACGGCGGCGGTTTTAAAATGTGCGTCTTCACCGGATATACCAGACTATTACGTATGTTGGTTTTCTAATGATTAAAACAAAAGGCATAAAATACCTAACCATACTTTTAATTCCGTTTATAGCGTCCTGCAACAGCTTGTCGGTCGGAATGTCTTACAGCGATCATGAGTTAATCGACGGCACTGTGACTGTTATCAGAGCAGAGGCGGATTTTACGGAAGTCATCGGGGGGTACTGCGGGCAAATAAGCATACCCACTATTTTTGAAACCGTGGCTATTCCACATTGTGGAGTTAAGTTGACTTTTCCATGAAAAATTTCTCTCTAGCTTGGCCAATAGCGATAAAAAAGCAATTGCAACATATTGCGAAGATATTCAAGAGGGTGGTACACTCAAACTAATTGAGTAGCCTCCTAACCTCTTTATTAATGAGGAAACAGTAATGATCATTATTAACATCCATAAAAAAACTACCCAAGGCGAAGTGCTTTGGAGTGGTATTTTATTGGTCGCTCTAGCCCGCAGCCGTCGACACCACTTTTCCCCTAAACATTTAAAGGAACTGGTGGAACGCGGTTTTGCTACGATAAGCGATACCTCAGTCATCCTGCACACCGAAGAAGGTGACAGGCTGTTTAACCTTGACCACGAGCCTGGCTGTTATTGCCAGCACTGCGGAGAGAGCCTTACTTATGAATGGGATCTGCCTGCGGGACATAAAGATAGAGGGGCTCAAGCCCGCGCCCATGTCGCTGAAAAGCATGCAGGCGCCAAACCCCCTAACCCCGACATCCCTTCAGGTTATAAATTGAAAACCTATTACGGAGTAACAGCCGACGACTCGGTGCCGATGGTATCGAAAAAAGCCTCGGCCCGCATTAAACAAATGAAAACTCAGGAGGCCTAAGGCCATGGCTGATTTAGTCTTTAATTCGGCACTGGGTGCCGTAAAGCAGTGGGTTGAAAATGTTGAAAACAATTCCCCTGTCGCCGCTGTTCTTCGTCTCCATGCCTGGGTTATTACCGCCACTGATGATGATGTCAATAATCAGGACACTATATCGGAGCTACAAGCCTTGGCCTTGTCGGCTGAGGCCACAAATTCTGGCTATGCTAATCTCGTTATGGATGAGACGGATATCACTATCACAGTTGATGACACCAATAACTGGGTTGATTTAATCTTAGGTGACCAGACGTTTACAGCGATTGTTGCCGGGGATGTCTGGTCAGATATTACCTACAGCTATGACCCTGACGGGACCGATACCGATACCACCACTCTTTTGATGACGTTGCATGACTTTGTAGTAACTCCCAACGGAGGAGATATCACAGCAGATGAGGGTGCGAACGGGTTTTATCGGGCTTCTTAATCTTTTTTAAATAAGGGTGACTTTGTGACTATCAATGCACCCAGTTTCAGTATGCGGGTTGGCGCTGGAGGGGTTTTAGAGCACCTTCTCTCGCTATGGGCCCCCGCATGGACTGTCCTGACCCCTTCTGCTGATTCTCGGTTAGTTTACTACAGTACTGCGGGGGATGATGGTACTGGAACTAATTACACGCCTCTTACTATACCAGCCGGCACATGGGATAACCCAATAGGGATAAGCCCTTATAGATCACCGGCAGCGGCCAAGGCCCAATTACGCGATGGGTATCCTGATTATTTATTAGGCAAACGCGGCGATACTTGGACAGATGAAAATATCGGCACACTAAATGTTAGCGGACGTTCCCCTTCTGAACCACTCGTTGTTAGCACATACGGGTCAGGTATTAGGCCAATATTTAAAGTAGCAGGAAGCTCTTTTGCGATTATTAATGGCGACTATATAACAATGACAAGCCTGGACGCCTATTCATATACAAACGATCCGGATAATGCAGGCTACACTTTTAAGACAAATAAAGGCGGAGCGCTAGTAACGGTAGCTGCCAATTACTTCACTCTCGAAGATTGCTGTGTCAGGTATAACTACGGGAATGGTATTTCGGGCGGCAACGGTAATAATATAAAATTCCGCTTTAATACTATCCATCACAATTACGGTAAATGGGATGGATCAAACCAAGCCAATAGAGCACAGGGGCTATTTTCCGCCAACACTGGCACAGGTAATATAATTGAAGGAAATGTCGCTTATCATAATGGGCATCTTGAATATGTAGAGGGAGCTTATCGAATTTTTAATACCGGCCCATGCTGGTACTCACATAACATATATGGAGGCGACCCCGCCACTGTAGATATATTCGGGAACCTTACTGCCTACTCTAGTTTTTATGGTGTGAAACATGTAGGGGACGGTAGTATTTACGATAATCTTGGGTTGCACTGCCCAGTTGCCCTGAATAAAGGGGGCAATTCTGGCCCCGGTGAGATTGGTGATGCGTATAACAACACGGTACTTGATGGCATTTCACTATATAACGAGGATTATAGCTCTAACGGCTCGCGGGACCCTAAGGCCAGAGGTATCTATATGGATGTGCAAGCAGGGGGCGAATGTACTTATTACAGTAATATTGTTGCCAATATTAATCTTTCTGCGACGGGTGCTGATCCCTACCAAGAAGCTGGTCCAGGCACTATGATAGACGGCGGAGGTAATATTATACATCATTGGGCCGTTGGAGGTGGTACAGGCAATGACACAGGCGTTCCGGCTGATTATGTCGACCCTGAAAGA
The DNA here is from genome assembly GCA_030635945.1 of Dehalococcoidia bacterium. Lineage (GTDB taxonomy): Bacteria > Chloroflexota > Dehalococcoidia > Dehalococcoidales. The sequence goes on along the minus strand of DAOVXW010000005.1, from coordinate 7,825 downwards.
ACACTTGCTGGGTACTCAACCTTAATTGGTGGCGCTGGAACTGAGGAAGATTTCTACGAAAAATTACTAGCCAACCATAAAGATAATTGGGACCCAAACTATTATGTGGCGAATATCAAAGCATATATTGATGCTGGGTTTGCAGCGCCATGACTCAACCTCTCATTGAGTCAGGCGACGTAACGCCATTTTCAGGAAATAGTGCAACTCCTGCTGGATCTTATCCTGCCCATAATTCAGGTGATCTGCTAGTCCAATTCATCCATATTGATGATGATATTACAGCAGCGGGACTAATCGCGCCGAGTGCAGGGCCAAACAGTGAAACACTTGATATTAGTTCTACTGGATCAGGCGGCAGTGGCACTTCTGGCCCGACGAATGGAATAATCTCATGGATTGCTTCTACAAACACGGGGGCTGGAAGTTTGGCGTGGTCGCTCACGGCCTCAAGAGCATTCGTCGGCCATACTGCCGTCGTCCCATCTGGCGAACATGCCGGTGTTGGCACATTAAGCGGCTATGCTGGGGCAAGCGGAAATGTCACAAACCTACCAACCCCATCATGGCCGATAGGCGCTGGCGAAGGTGGTGGAACCGTTTTAATTGGTCTAAGTCTAGATACTGATACCATCAGCACGACTGATCCAACTGGCTATACGCAAATTGATAATACCACTCTGGGCATTAATATTTCGGCTATTGTTGCCGTTAGAGATGCTGCAACTACTGCTAGCGAGACAATAGCATCAGTTAATTTTACGGCCTTGTCTGGCCCCGACTCGACATCCTCAATCGGGATAGTTGTTTTAGGGCCGAGTGTAGGCAACTGGGACCAAGACGGGTTCCGATTCGGCAAAGATGACGGCAGTGAATCGGCACATACCTGGCACGCGGGACAGAATGTAAACGTAACGCTTCCCGCAGCGACTCCTTCAATTCTGCGAATTCAGGCCAGCTCTTCTGGCGATCAGCCTACGCAACAAATGAAGTTGCAGTGTAAGAAAACCAGTGATCCAGATTCAGCTTATGCAGATGTACCGGTGGCGCCATGAGATGGCGGCTCTATTATGGCGATGGTTCAATTTATTCGGGCGAGACTGATGAAGAAGCTTTTAATGCCCCCTGCATTAGCGCAATTATACTAAAGCAAGAAGCTGATAATCCGAGAGGATACACACTACGACACGGTTGCACGTTTTTTGTCTGGGAGAGAGTTCAATTATCAGATGGAACAGTGCTCCCCATCGGCCGATGGGGAGGTAAAAATGATTTATTTGGCTTATCACACTATTTCCATACGCATAAAGGGCCTCAAAAGGTTTTAGTTGGAATTGAAATCCACGATCAAACTTATCACGATGTATCAAAAATTGCAGACAATGACGGCTGTCTTTGTGACGGCCTCTGTGAACACCTAAAGCCGGAGGATTATTGATATGTCGGCGATGTTTACCAACAATTTTAACGCTTTTAGAATTTACGATTCTGATGCGGGCGAAGCGGCCAGTACACCCTTTGCGGCTCAAGATACTAACTATACGATCGATGCCACAGCTAATGTGTCGTTTCAGCTACGCACTCGAATCGATGAAGTGGGCGGTGCTGACGGCACTACTATGGACGATTATGCCATTGAGTACTCAAAAAATTCAGGGGCCTTTGTCGCTTTAACCACAACGGATTCCGGTGACGGTATACGTGCAGTAGCCGCGGGATTAACTAACGATGCGGCAACTACAAACAGGGCAACCAATGGCATAAGTGATCCAGGTAGCGGATCTTTCGTGGCGGGTGAGCAATCAAGTGATGGTGTTGTCGACGATATGCAACTCACTACGGCAAACTTCACTGAACAGGCTTACGGTATTGAGTTTGTTTCTGTGAATGTTGCCGACACCGATACCTTTGATTTTCAGTTTTCGGCACCTTCGGTAAGCAATAATAACGTCACGCCACGCTTGACAATAAGCAAAGGCGCCGCGGGACAGAATATAGCTGTAGGCCAGGCTACTGAAACCAATCTGGCAAAGGCAATTATTGTTGCCGGAGCTATTGCTTTGTCAGTAGGGCAAGCTCCTGAAACAGATGCGGCGCAAACAATAGCCCCTTTACAGCCTCAAACAATATCCATCAGCCAAGTCCTCGAAACGGGTACAGTCCAAAGTATCGCCGTGGTGCCAGGAATAACCCTCAAAGCTGTTGGACAAGCCACGGAAACGGATTTAGCCCAAACTGTTACGCCATTACAGGCCCAAAATATCCCTGTTGGGCAGATAAGTGAAACAAATGTTGCGCAAACTATAGCCCCTTTGCAGCTGCAGACTGTTGCTGTTGGGCAGGTGGCTGAAAGTGGCACCGCGCGAGCTATTGCTGTAATAAGATATTCACCTTTTTTCGAAATTACCCTGTCAGCTAATATTGCTTCCGGGGGCGAGAATACAACCGACCGTCTAACAGGGGGTGGAACGCATGGCGGCGGCCGTATTCAGGACGATAAAAACCCCGCTGATACAGTTGATCTAGGTGCGAATGAATCCGGGGAGTGGGCATGGGTCATTGGGGCGGCAGGGGCCATCAACGGAACACAATATAGTTTTCGTCTAGTCCTCGCTGATGGCACCGTGCTGGATACATATACTGTCGAACCGAAGATCACTATTTCTTCTGATCAGAGCATAGTAGTTGGCCAAGCCACCGAAACAGGCCTAGCACAGCCTATCTCTCCCGTCCCGGGGGCTGCAGCTGTTTCAGTAAGTCAGGTAATCGAGACAGATATTGCACAGACAATAACCCCCCTCCCAGGAGGAATTAGTATTTCTGTAGGGCAAGTTTTAGAAAGCAATACATCTCAATCAATTGCCTCTCTCCCGGGAGTAGTTAATATCTCTGTAGGACAGGCAGCTGAAACCGATACCGCTCAGGCCTTAACAGTCAGTCAAGCCACGCTTATAGCCGTAGGGCAAGCAACAGAAACCGCTCTGTCCCAGAGCATATCTGCCCTGCCGGGAGTTATATCCTTATCTGTAGGGCAGGCCAATGAAACCGACGCCGCCCAAGTTGTAACCCCTCAACAAGGGGCTGTTATATCTGTTGGACAAGCAGTAGAAACGGATACCTCTCAAACGATTTCTCCAGTACCTGGAGCTTCAGCTATAACAGTAGGGCGGGTAGCCGAAACTAATACTGCTCAAACAGTTACTCCTATACCGTCAGCTGGGCAATTCCATAAAATATTTACTGTAGATTATGCTGGATTACCGACTAATTCCTTTGCCTACGGTATTCCAGAATTATCAGGGATAGTAATTGGTGACGGGTACCAAATGGACTTACTGACTACCCCTGATTCCCATTCGGTCAGTGGTGACAGTGAAGGCGTTATTACAATAGGAGGTACACTTACCCAGCCTCAAACAATAGATTATACGATTTACGATTACTCAGATTCAACTATCGGACTACCTGGAACTATTACAGTTTTACCTGAGACCAAAGTTATTTCCGTGGCACAGGTTACTGAAACCGACACCGCTCAAGCTATAAACCCTGTTCCGGGAGCGGTAACTGTTTCCGTGGCACAGGTTACTGAAACCGACACCGCCCAATCAATAAGTCCGCAACAAGGTGCTGTAATTGCGGTAAATCAAGCGGCGGAAACCGACACCGCTCAAGCTATAAGCCCAGTTCCGGGCTTGGTAAATATCTCAGTTAATCAGGTCACTGAAACCGATACTGCCAAAAACATTACCCCTCAGCAAGGTACTGTCATTTCTATAGGGCAGGTCAGTGAAACCGATACAGCCCAAACAATAAGCCAGGTTCCGGGGACTGCAACCATTTCTGTAGGACAGGCCCTCGAAACAGATACGGCTTTAAGCGTATCTGTAGGGAGCTCAATAATAACAAAAATCATCATTCCGTTGTATTATAGGCAACTTATGGCGCAAGGTATAAACTAATGCAAAAAAATACAGCCTCACAAAAATGGACAATATTTGCTTTCGGGGGGCCTGGCCATGCAAACGAAGGGCAACCTATCACAGGGGATGCGGCAAATATCACAGCCAATCTCAGATTAGACGGCGGCGCGGCCGATACTGTCGATGATGTAAACCCGACAGAACTAGAAGATGGGTATTATTTTTTTAATACTACTCAAGCGGAAACCAATGCTGATCTTTTGCACATTAGCCCTGAAAGCTCTACGCCCAATGTAGTGGTAATAGGTGTACCGGGGGCTATTTATACTACTCCGACCAGTTTTAATTCTAGTGCTCTATCCACGGCTTTGGCTTTATCCTTGCTAAATTATCTTGGGCCTTATGGCTATGGAATCTATATCAATAGTAATGTAGGCAATACCAATGTAGTAGTAGGAGAGGACGGTACATTCGGCAATCCCGTTTCTACATTGATCGCTGCCAGAACATTAGCGAGCGCAATCGGCGCAAGGGTTTATTATGTAAAAGGCAACTCAAGTTTTACAGTTGCGGCCCCGCATGATGATTGGGACTGGTATGGTTTCGGGCATAAAACGCATAATCTAATTAATTTAGGTAATCAGGACCATGATCATTCTCGTTTTTACAATATGACGCTTGAGGGCCTTCAAGGCGGCATAGAACGCTTTCATGCGGAAAATTGCGCTTTGCAGGCACCTCCCACAGGCCTCACCGTTTTACATATCGACGGACTCCGTTGCGGTATTGTTGACGATATTACCCTCGATACTAGTAATAATAATATTTTGATTGATTCATATTCATTAGTTCCCGCAACGGGTACGCCAATAGTTCGTGCTAGCGGCTCTAGCGGTTCGCTGATAATGAATGGGCACAAAGGGGGTGTAGATCTCCGAGACTTGTCAGCGTCGCATAATTTAACAGTCAATATCGATGGGGGGCAGTGCATATTCGATGCGAGCTGTAATATCAATGCTACTGTGTCACTACGCGGAATAGGCACGAAAACGGACAATACTGCAGGAATGAATAATCTTGAAGAAGCCGCTTTTATTAATATGTCAAAGATACTTGATTTGTTAGATGATTTAGCAATCAAAAAGAATACAGCCTTTACCTTACATTTCCCGATGGTACTTTCCGACCATGTAACCCCGGGAACCGGTTTAACTGTAACAGGTGAAAGAGTGTTAGATTCGGGAGTATTTGTGAGTGTAGCAGGAACATTTACAGAAATAGGCTCCGGGATGTATAGATTCAACGCTTTGGCAGCAGATTCAAATGGCGATATGGGGACATGGAAATTCAGTGCGGCTGGGGCAGACGATGCTAAAGTCACGTTTAAAACGATCGTATGATTAACTGGACATCAGGAATAGCAGGATTTGCTGCCCCTCCTAGATACCTTATAAAAGGGGCGATACACTTTCAGCTTTCATCAGCCTCTAGCTTTCTAAAGGTGATATCGAGACACCAATTAAAATTAGCTACTGTGCAGGCTAAAAACTTATATATAATGGCCAAACATACAACCACTTTGGATATGTGAGCCATGGCTGTTGAAGAAGCGGAAATCCATGTAGGCGATATAGATGTCATATTTGAGGCAACGTTGTTGGATGCCCTCGGTGTCGCGTTCTCTCTGGCAGGGGCAACTACCCTTGAACTTATATTTTGTAAGCCAAATGGGACAGTTGTTACCCAAACAGCTGTATTAACTACGGATGGCCTGGACGGCAAACTACAATATACTTCTGTTGTGGATGATTTAGACCAGGAGGGCCCATGGCAGATACAGGCAAACGTTGTGGCTGTAGGCTTTACTGGGCATTCCAGTATAGGTAATTTCGAAGTAAAACCCAATTTAGCTTAATGCGCGGGAGCAGTCAAAATGATCGACGATATCAAAGAAGCCCTTAACTCTTTTGCAGACAATGTAAAAGACCCTTTAACTGAACGGGACCAGGCGGGCCTTAACAAAATTCATTTCGAATTGGAGTTGTTACGGGATGGGCATGAAGTCAAAGGCAATAAGAAAAAGATTTTGACCGGGGCCGCCGATCTCGGGTTGGACAAAAGTGACAATGTCTGATCCCGTCAAACTGACAGACTTAAGCCCCTCATTTGTGGGGGCCGGGGGCGAGGGGGTTTCTAATGCAGACGGCAGCCCTGTTCCCCGCCGTGACGGTATAGGGTTACTCTTTGATTGCCCGTGCCAAAAATGTGGCACCAGAGCTTTTGTATATTTTAAAAACCCTATGGATGGCCAGCCTGCCCGGGCTGGGTGCTCTCCCACCTGGCAGCGCACTGGAAATACTTTTGAGACTATCTCCCTGACTCCTTCAATACTTCGTACAACAGGTTGTGGATGGCACGGGTACCTGACTGAGGGATTGCTTAAAAGCGTTTAGGTATCCCGAGATACCTTGTGATACCTGTCATATTGCCAAATTAATAGTCTCATAAGCAACAGCCCGCCCCTGGCTATTTCTATATGGGGGAGTTAGCCAAGTCAAGGCTAAAGTATTTGCGGGTAACCTAGTTTGGCCATCCCAATCATCCGTAATGCTGCTGCAGCCAAATTTTTTGGCTAATTTTTTAGAATTGTAGGTTTTGCCGCAGCGCATTGGCCCGTAAACAATAGTAGTAGTGTCCATATCTATCTCCAATTTTTCCAGTATGTTAAAGTTGTATCACATTTGAAGCACTAAGCTTATCCGATTCTCTATGAGTCACCATAATAACCTGCCCTTGACCCAGTAAAGCACCCGATAATCGCAAGGCGTTCTCTTCCCGCATCGATTCTGTAGGCTCATCAAGCACCAGTATAGGGCAGGAGCTACGCAAAGACTTAGCCAATGCGATACGTACCGCTACCCCGATAAAGCCTTTCTGAGCCCCTGAGGCAGCCTTAACAGGGGCATACGTGCCGTTTTCACAAAACATGAAGCCTTTCTTGTCAGATTTTATCAGCGCTGTAATAGTGCCTGCTGTAGCCTGGTTGAGGAAGTCAGACGCAACTGACAATATGTTAGCCCAAACAGAAGCAAGAAATTTTAACCTGGCGTCTTTCAAATACTGAGTAAACTCTTCAAGCAATTTCACTTCATCCAGCTTGGCTCGAAATTCAATCTCGTTTTTCAGGTCGAGTTTAAGCTGGGTCAATAAGGTGCCGATCTCAGCCAACTTAATGTCGGCAGCATGGATATCTTCAACGTGTTGGCTCAGGTCTATTGATAATTCTCTGATACTTTCACGATATCCCTGCAAAATGGTTTCGGATATTTTTTCTGGTGTGGCGGCACCCAAAGTTTCACTCTCATCTTGAAGGGCTGCCTGCTCGGCTTCGGTACCAGTTATCTTGCGGCAGATTTTATCGTATTGAGCTTGGAGTTCTTCATGGCGAGTTAAATTTGCCAAGGCAGTTTCTAACTCTGTCTCCTGGTCGTCGAGGTTTTCAACATAGGTATTAACGGATAGGTACTCTTCATGTTCTGCTTCTGACCGTTCGAAGTCTGCCTGTTTTCGTGACCAGTCCCCATATTTTTCATCGTGGGCTGCATCGACCCTGTCAAAATTAAGTTGACAGCCCCCTAAGCCAAACTTAGCCAAGCGCACTTGTTCATCTATATTTTCTTTAGAAACCTTTTCACTGGCCAGATTCTTTTTATATGCCTCGACCTGATCGTCCTCCAATATAGATTGGCCACAGGTTTCGCATACCCCTTTTTCAAGAGAAGACTCCAAGCCCGCTATAAAAGCATCAACCGTTTTCTGTTTAGAAACCCATTCTTCCACTGCAGCTGAGTATTCTTTTAATTCGGCTGCAGCATTTGAGGATGTTTCGTCCAGCTTTTTAT
>DAOVXW010000138.1 GCA_030635945.1 Dehalococcoidia bacterium | reverse complement strand
GTTTATCAGCCCGGAAAAAAGCCTGAAGAACCTGCCGAGAGTGGTCGGGGGTACTGACCCTAAAACTACAGAACTGATGAAAGAAGTCCTCGGCATTGTCTGTGATACTATACTTCCAGCCAAAGACCATCGGCATGCGGAACTGGTCAAGAGCATCGAGAACGCTTACCGACACGTGGAAATTACGCTGGCCAATCAATTATCGCTGGCCTACCCCGATATTGATATGCGGGAAGTGCTGGCGCTCGTGGGCACAAAGTGGAACATCGGTACTTACCATCCCAGCTTCGGCACCGGAGGTTACTGTATTCCTTTATCAAGTCAATACGTCCTCTCTGGTACCGAAAATGCGGACAGGCTCAGTATTTTGAACTCGGCAATTGATACCGACCGCAACCTGCCTTTTACGGTAGCCGAAAGTGTTATTGAAAAAGGTGCTCGTAAAGTGGGCATCCTCGGGCTGGCTTATAAAGGCGACCTCAAAGTCCATACATTGAGTCCAACGTTGCGGATTGTGTCCCATCTGAAACAAAAAGACATTGCGGTAAAAGTACATGACCCATACTACACGGCAGAAGAGATCAAACAGATATGCGGCGCTGAGACGTTTCGCTTTCCGGATGACCTTGGGCAGTTTGATACCATATTGATTGTGGCCGACCACAGAGATTATCAGGCAGTCCCGAAGAATAAGATTCTATCCAATCTTAAAAACTGCAAACTCATTCTGGACAACACGGGGATATGGGGTGGCTTTGATTTCGCCCGGGCCGGGATTGAATACCATCTTGCCGGCACCGAGAACTGGCTTGGAGAGCAGGCATGAAAATCCTCATGCAGCAGTGGGCATATTTCCCCTGGATAGGTGGCGCCGAGATATTCACTCAGCATCTGGCCGAGCATATGATATCCAAGGGCCATCAAGTTGATATCGTCACTGGACTGCTGAGCAAGCCGAGCATTGAATACGATAACTGGCAGCGAAAGATAGATGTTATCAATGGCGTAAACGTATACCGGGTCCGAGTACCGGATGTCAAATATGCCGGTATTGTCGCCGGGACATTGCGCCTGTATACCAAAAGCCTGAAATTAGACCAGCAAAATGATTATGACATTATCCACAGTCACATATTCCCGGCGATGGTCTGCGGTGCATTAAGCAAGAGGGGGAAAAAGCTGCTTATAACCCTTCAGGGAGGAGACATCGGGGAGTACAAAGAGTCCGGCTGGTTTATCAGAACAGCGGAAACACCTTTTATCCGCTGGTCCTTGAAAAAGGCGGACCTGGTGCACTGTGTCAGTACCCATATCGCGAAAGCGGCTAAAAAATTGGGCGCCGGGGAAGTGAACATTGTTCCTAATGGCGTGGATACCGCAATATTTCACCCCGGGGACAAATATCAGCTCAGGAAAAAGCTTGGCTATAGCCTCAAGGATAAAATTGTGGTCAGCACATCAAGGCTGACCCCGAAAAACGGGCTGGACTACCTGATTGAAGCGGTAGCGCCTCTGGATAAAGTAAAGCTGATTATCATCGGCGATGGTGAACAGAAGAAACACCTTCAATCCCTCATTCAGAGCTTGAAACTGAGCAACCGGGTTTTTCTACCTGGTGCCTTACCACACCAGGAATTGCCGCAGTATCTGGCTATCGCTGACGCTTTTTGTCGTCCTTCGGTGAATGAAGGTTTTGGTATCTCTTTCATCGAGAGTATGGCCTGTCGTATCCCAACGATAGGCACAGCGGTGGGCGGGATTACCGATATCATCAACGATGGTGAAAACGGTATGCTGGTGCCCCCCGAAGATGCCAGAACATTATCCAGGGTTCTCAAGAGGGTTATTGAAGATGGTAATCTGGCAAGGAAGATTGCGGAAAAAGGGTTCCAGACAGTAAAGCAAAGGTTCACCTGGGAAAAAGTATTGCAGCAGATGGAAAATGTATATCAGGGATTATCTTCATAACCATCAGCTTTGGGGTTTATGAACATTTCTAATTCTTGTCTCAGATGACATCGGGATAGTTAAATGGGCGGCAAAAAAGACAGGTTCCACTTTCTCCGGGGTAAAATACTGTCGGGAAGAGTTTATCCCGAATTTTTCGCATTTAACTTAGGTGATCGTGTATTGAATATCGGCTGCGGAGAGGGGGCCCAGGTGGTGGTCTATGCAGGACAGTATCGGGAAATGATCGGCATTGATATCAACCGAGGTCGCCTTGAAAAATCAAAAGAAGCGATGCGTCTTTTTAAAATATGCAGTTATACCCCAGTCGTAGCCAACGTGGAAAAGACGCCCTTCAGCAGCGGAACATTTGATAAGGCAATTGCGGTAGACATCGTTGAGCATGTTCAATCGCCGCACCGGTTATGTTGTGAAGCGCATCGCACGCTCAATGAAAATGGAGAGATGCTGATCACTTTTCCGACTATGCATGATAAGTTCACCAGTCTGGTCACTGCGCTGGTGCACGTAATAAAAAGGCAAAGAAACGATGAAGCGAAATTAAAAGAATGGAACCCAGATGCACACAATCAAAGCCACTCGGTTGGTGAATGGATAAGAATCATCGAGGAGAGCGGGTTTAAATTGACCAAGGTACGAGCCAGCACTCTGTTTCCACCACTCCATCTCTATGGTATACCGAGGTTCTGGTTTGCTAACGATTTTATCCACCGGATAGATAGCTGGCTCTGCCGGCTACCGTTACTGCGCAACTATGGTCAATCTATGGTCTGTGTGTTCAGAAAGCAGAATTTGCAGCAAGATGATTAGACCACAGAGGATACTCGGGAGATAAGTGTGAAAATACTTATCAGCACACCAATCTTTCCTCCGCAAATAGGAGGGCCGGCCACTTACACGGTGGAGGTATCAAGGCGCCTTCAGGAAAAGGGACATAGGATACGCATTGTGGCGTTTACTGATGAACGGCCACAGGTAGAAAATTTAAAAGTCATCCCGGTAAGAATCCGATATCCCATACTCGGCACGTTCCTGAGGCAGCTAAAGCTCCTTTCAACATT
>DAOVXW010000121.1 GCA_030635945.1 Dehalococcoidia bacterium | reverse complement strand
TATGTTGAAGCCGAAAGGGGGCGCCTGGGGGATAATCGCCCGCTATTCCTGACCCAGTATTGCCTGTTACCCATTCACGGGGGCGGCGGTTTCCTGAACCACCAGCAGAGGGCGCAGCTAGCCGGCCAGCATGCCAGAAAACACCGAGCTGAAAACGGCAAGCTGTATATCGCCGGCATTGACCTGGCCGGAGAAGCCGAACAGGAAACCGGAACAACGGTCAAAGCCCTGAAACCGCGCCAGGACTCAACAGTAGTTACTATAGGCGAGCTGGACTTCTCTGTTACCGATGGAATTCAAAAGCAACCCAGATTAAACATTGTGGAAAACTACTGGTGGACAGGTAAAAAACATACCAATCTCTACCCCCAGTTGATAGATATTCTGAGCAATGTCTGGTACTGCCGCAGGGTGGTTATAAATGCCACCGGAATGGGGCAGTCGGTAAGCTCATTCCTGAAAAAGTCTCTCGGTTCAAGGATTCTGCCATTCACCTTTACCGCCCAGTTAAAGTCCCGGCTCGGCTTTAACCTTATAGCTGCCATCAACTCGGGGCGGCTGAAGATGTATGCCGGCGATGGTTCAGCGGAATACAGGCAGTTCTGGTTTGAAATGGAGAAGGCGAAGAGTTAGTTCCGCCCCAACAAGACGATTAATTTCTATGTAGACCCCAGTGAAGGGCACGATGATTTCCTGATGAGCCTGGCACTGCTTGTTGAAGCCTCTCAAAAATATTCACCACGCAGCGCTAGAGGTAGCCTAAGGCTATAGTAACTGCAACCCTGATATAAAAAATCCCCCCTCCCGTTATAGAGAGGGGGGATTTAACCTTTTTGAGCTAATCTGTTTCTTAATATGAGCTGTAGGCGATTCTCCTGCCCAGCCACAAGGCTAAGATGAAGACTGCCAGTCCTCCCAGCCCAATCCAGACCCACATAAGCCAGCCCGGCCAGCCGCCGCCGACATTGAAAGTACCGGAGCCTGTCCAGCCGCTTTCATTTCCGGCATTATCAACTGCTTTCACATGCCAGTAAAAAGGCCCTGTCCCCTCTATATTCTCCAGATCCAATTGCTCCGCTTCGGTGATTGTGTATTCCGATACGGCAAGTCCTGTCTTTTGCAGAACCTTGTTGGCAAAACCTGCATCCGTGGCAACATCAAGTATATAGGTTACCGGTGAATTCAGATCATCGATAACATCTTCCCAATCGAATCTTACCGGCTGATCTGGTTTACTATCCATTAAGGGCAGCAGTGGCTGCGGTATCAGTGGCGGTGTGGATTCCATGATAAAAGTAACCTGCTCCACCTCAACACCATTTATACTTATTACCATAGTATGCTCACCGCCAGCACTCTGGGGAATTACAAAGGTGAAGTCAAAAGACCCATTGTCACCGGTTTTATCAGGATTAGTGGTCAATGCCTCACCGTCATAGGTAACTTCTACAGGTGCATCAGCCGCATAGCCATCACCGCTGACGGAAATCTCCATACTGATATAACCAGGTGATGCATTGCTTGTTATCGGGCTCACACTGATATCACTGATACCTACTGTGAAATCCGCGGTAACATTGATGGTGCCATCGCTAATGGTAATGATAGCAGCACCTCCCGGTATTGCCGGAATATTGAAACTGCCGCTGAAACTTCCACTGGAGCCGGTTGTAATCGATGCCAGAGGAGTAACGAATGTATTATTGATTAAAATGGTTATTGTCTTGTTAGCTCCGAATCCATAACCGGCAAGTCCAACGCCATCACCCTTTTCGCCGCTGACCGGGTTTATGGCAACAGTGGCTCCCACCGTCAGGCTTACGCTGGCGCTGATGGTGCCGTCACTGATGATGAGGGCAGCAGTGCCACCCGGGATTGCCGGAATAACAAAACCACCGCTGAAAATACCACTAGAGTCGGTCATAATCGGTGCGGTGGGTGCAATCACAGCATTGCCATACATTATTGTTATATTCTTACTGGCGCCGAATGCTTGGCCGGCTATTCCAACGCCATCACCCACATCACCGCTGGTCGGATTGATAATGGCACCGGCTACTACGGTAAAGCTGGTGGTGGGGTTACTGGTGCCATCGGTAACCGTTACCGTATGGACACCTCCCGAGATTGACGGAACATTAAAGCTGCCACTGAAGCTGCCGTTTGTCCCCGTCTCAATCTGTACAGTTTGCGTAACGGCAGAATTACCATAAAGTATGTTTATAGTCTTGCTGGCACCAAAACCGGTACCTGCGACGCTGATGCTGTCCCCCATAGTTCCGGTTAAAGGTGCCATTGTCATCTCAGGTGTAACACTAACGCTAACCGTAGCCGAACGACCGGCGGTATCCTCAACCCTTATTGTGTGAACACCCGTTGTGCTGGCAGGGATGTCAAGGCTGGCAGTAAAGTTGCCACCAATCCCAACGAGGGTCGTGCCCTGGCTGACGTTAGCAAAATAAAGTGTTGCCGTTGCCCCGGCGCCAAAGCTTGAACCGGTAACGCTAATACTACCACCCACAATACCGGTGGCCGGGCTGACGTTGACAGCCGTATTTACAACCACGGTAAAGTTTGCAGTGTCAAAGATATCACTATCATCCTCGTCTTCAGCCAGGATAACATAGCTGCCGGGGGTGACATCAGGTACAGTTATATTCACGGCAAAGGTGCCATCGCTGTTGGTGCGGCCTCCGCTTTCAACCAGCCAGAAAACGCCAGTAGCTGAAGTCCCGCCAAAACTGAAGTCAACTCCATTGCGCCTGTCAAAACCAGTGCCGGTCACCGTTACCACAGTTCCGGCTTCACCGCTAACAGGATTAACTCTTATCTCCGATTCCACGGTAAAGGTTTCTCCAAGCTCAGCCAGAGAATCCTCCCCGATTACGGTTATGGCATGATCACCAAACTCGCTCTCCGGGATTAGAATATAAAGTGTGAACTCTCCATTGTTATCAGCTTCCTCATCTCCGCTGTCTATATCTATTTCATCACCATCGTATTCCACAACTAGATCTTCATTGGGGGCGAAGCCCGCTCCGCTAATCTCAACCTCTGTACCCACCACACCTTCATCGGGATCAAATTCGATAATCGCTGCATCGCCAATAACTCTTACGCTTGCCCCCGCCCTGATTGTCTCGGTGGTAGTATAGGTAATATAGATATAATAAATACCACCAAAGACATTTTCGTCCTCATTCGGATCTAATCCATCATTAAGTTTGTCTGGTATATCAAATTTATATCCTAATATTCTTCCATCAAAAAATGTGAATACTGAAGGCATAAAATTATAAACAGTAACT
>DAOVXW010000094.1 GCA_030635945.1 Dehalococcoidia bacterium | reverse complement strand
ATTATTGTCGGTATAATAGACTTCCTTAAAGGAGTGCTGGCAATTCTCATTGCCTATGCCGCCGGTATTCCCCAAGCAACGATTCTTCTGGCAGGTACTGCCGCCGTTATCGGCCATAACTGGCCTGTTTTCCTGGGTTTCCGCGGCGGGCGTGGTGAGACTACAACGATGGGAGTCTTTTCCGTTTTAATAACCTTTCCTATTCTGATAACGGGTGTGTTAGCTATTGCGGTTCTGCTGAAAACAGGGAGCGTATTAAAAGCCAGTATTGTTCTGTTTGTACCGCTGTCGCTGTTATGCTGGTGGTTTTCTCTCCCCGGGATTATCGTGGTTTACAGCATGTGGCTACCGGGCATTGTCGGTTTTACCCATTACATCCGGACAAAACAGAGGCTAATGCATCCCGCTTAATTTAATACCCGCAAAAAGCTACACAAAATACTTTTAAGCGGTTATTCGTCAAATCTGCGGGCTTTCAGGCATACTCCGGTTAACAATTAAACCCCTTATTCAGCCCGTTTTCTGGTGAAGAGCTTTTTCCACCAGGGGATTTCAGCGGCGGCAATAAGTTTTACCTGACTTTCCAGATTGCGGACACGCTCTGTGGCGACACCGAGCTGGGCAGCCAGCGCCAGGTTCTTTTCCTGAAGTTCTCTTATGATGTCCATAGCCTGACCAAGGGGTTGGTCAGAGGTTTTAGGGGTGGATTGTCCGGGGGTAGGTTTTTCATCTTCAGGCTCTCTTTGTAAAAGTTCCGGGGGTAACTCCGATATTCGGTACTCTGCCCCAAATCTGCCGGTAGCCAGTTCGGCTTCTATCTTACCGGCCTTTATATACCGCCTTATCGTTCTTGTCGAAACTCCCAGTTTTTCAGCAGCCTGTGCAATGCTCATACTCTTTTTTGTCATGGGTATTGACAAGTGTATAGTCAAAGGGACTGATTGTCAATGGATTGCCGCAGAAAATTTAATTATTAAGAAGCGACAGGGCTAACCCTTTATTATCGGCGCTAGGGGGAGGAGCAGGGTATGGCCCGGTTTACGCCGCAGATAAGAACGGGTGTAATTAACCGGGAAAGAATAAACAACCTGAGCTTTAGGGTGTTCAAGGCAAAAGAGGAAAACGCCTATCGTTTGCGGCTTGGTACCGAAGGGGCCGATAACCATATTAAAGGAATCCCTCACTTCGTGGTAGATTTCTTCCAGTACATTCCTGACGGCATAAGGGTCATCTGGCGGTATATCTCTAACCTCTACATCGGGCTGTGAAATCAGGTAGGAATTGTTTTTACGGGCATATTCAAGATACTCGGTATTACGGCTGCGTGGCGGATTTGTAATCAGGGCTATCGTTTTTGCCGGATTGAAATGTTTCCACACAGTGAGAGAGCGCTCCGGTTCAAATCCCAGTAAAAGGATCAACAGGGTTTGCTTCTCAAAGGAAAGTGTGCCGAAGAAATTGGGCACGGTGGTAATCTGTTCAACCCCGCGGGTTAACTTGGTGGGCGAATATGTCTGCGTGGTATGAAGCAGGCGGGGCAATCCCAGGCTCTGTTCCGCTACCAGAAAATGGAGCAGCTGCAGCAGATAGATTTTTGTGAAACCGCTTATGTCCACGGTGATAAAGGGTTCATCGACATCTTTCGGTTTACATCTGGGCCAAATATTTTTCAGTTGTGTGATGCCTTCACCCGGGTCACCCCGCTGGCACCTTATTACAAAAACACCTTCGGAGGTTCTTTTGGTCAGCTCGGACTGCAGTTTAAAAAGGTTGGTATCAACCTGTTGCTTATAGAAAGGTTCCTCAATGACGATGATTATGCTGAATCTGACACGGTAGCTTGAACCTGCCTTTAAGACGCTGGATACACACCTGTCTTCGAAACTGGCACAAGCGATGAAGAGATCATCAGGGCCATACTCGTTCAGCCTGGTTAGATGTTCTATTTCAACCGGTTCATCATGCGATTTCATCAGCTACCAGCCCTCTAAAAAACTATCACGCCACCCGAGAACATCCCTTAATGCCAACTATAAACCGCTCGATAATTATTGTCAATTTTTTACATCTACAGATTACCCAACCTCAATTCTACGGTAGTAAAAGAGGCCGGGTTATTAACTTCCAATACCCAGCCTCTTTAGTAACCTGTAATTATATTGTTGTTCCTAGCACTTTCCTATCTTGAACATTTTGGTACTGCATACGGGGCAAATCCCCTGTGTTGCCGGTCTGCCGTTTTTCATTGTTATCGCCTTGGCATCTTTCATTTCTCTCTTGGTGCGGCATTTCATACAATAGCCTTCCATCAGGTTACCTCCTATTTTTTAGCAAGGATAACCTATTATCCAGCCTACGTCAATAGCTAATCAGTAAAAACTACCGGCTGGCTGGATATCAGGTAGTACTTAAGTAAGCCTGCGGGCTGTAAAACTAAAACATATATAAAAATTTGATATGGCTACATTCGCAGAAAAAGGTTATAATTAGCGCAATTAAGGAGTAAGGGCAATGTATTATTTTACTTATGGAATAAATATGAATCGTAAACAGATGGCGGAACGCCTACCGAAAAGCCAGCCGAAATTCTCGGCCGAACTGCCCAATTACAAGCTGATATTTACCGACTGGTCAAGGCAGTGGCATGGTGGGATAGCCAGTATAAAGCACTCAAGAGGAGATAAGATACTGGGGGGTATTTACGAAATTAGTGACGCTGATCTTGCCAGGTTGGACGGGTATGAAGGATGCCCGGATACCTATAGCAGACTGAAGGTTACTGTCTATCGTGATAGCGGCGAGCAGGTAGAAGCTATGACCTACATAAAGAGCAGACAGTCGGAGGAAGCAAAGCCATCAGCCGAATATCTCAGGATTATTCAGCAGGGTTACCGCGACTGGGGGCTTATCTGACAGGGCCGGCTAACACTGGACAGGGTATGGACAAACACCCGTTCAAAGGTATTTCCCTGTCAACGGGCTCTGCACCCTGGATTAGCAAAACTATGTGACGAATTGCTTTTTCTCGTAAAATCTGGTTTAATTATAACTCACAGGAGGGGACAAAGTGGCAAAATTGACTTTAAAAGTAGAAAAAAGAGAGGTTCTGGGTAAAAAATCGAGGTTCCTGCGAAGGCAGGGTATTACTCCTACCCACCTCTTCGGGCATGGTATAGAATCACTGGCATTGCAATGTAATACCGCCGACCTTCAGCGCATTATCGCCAAGGGGGGAACCACGCGGCTTGTTGATGTCGACATAGAAGCGGAAAAGCACCCCCGCAGCGCCTTTATTCGCGAAATCCAGAGAGATGGAATCAGCGGGCAGCTGCTCCATGTTGATTTCTACCAGATTAGAAAAACGGAAAAAATGACGGCTGCTATCCCCATTATCCTGAAAGGTGAAGCGCCAGCTCTTAAATCCAAGGACAATATGATTGAACATTTACTAAATGAAATCGGGGTGGAATGCCTGCCAGATAAACTACCTCCTCAGATAGAGGTCGACCTTAGCCCACTGGAAGAAGCAGGGCAATCAATCCATGTCAGGGATATTAATCTGGATAAAGATATAAAAATCACAACAGACCTCGAACAAATAATTGTAAAGATCAGCAAGATAAAGATAGCCGTTGAGAAGGAAGAGGTGGAAGAGGAAGCCGAGGCGGAGGTGACGGAGGCTGAAGCGGCAACGGAAACAAAGGCAGAGGCTGAAGGGGAGTCAAAGGAGCAGGCATAGTAATCAATGTTTACTCCGGGCGTAAGCGTGAAAGGCAAGGAAGCTTTTTTAGCAGCCGATGTCAATAATGTCGTCAAATCCTACGGCAATAAAAAGGTAGTAAACGAAGTCTCTTT
>DAOVXW010000129.1 GCA_030635945.1 Dehalococcoidia bacterium | reverse complement strand
TTCGGTAATTGAAAAGATGGGTGGTCTGCATAAATTTATGGGCTGGGAAGGCGCCATCCTTACCGATAGCGGCGGCTATCAGATATTCAGCCTGACCGGCTTGAGGCAGGTTAATGACGAAGGCGTTTCTTTCCGCTCTCATATCGATGGCAGCCGCCACTTTATCACCCCCGAGCTGGCAATAGAGATTCAGCAGTCTCTGGGTGCCGATATCATTATGGTTCTTGATGAATGCCCGCCCAGCGATGCCGATTTTAACCGGGTAAGGCGGGCGATGAACCGCACCCATCTATGGGCGGCAAGGTGCCGGCAAGCTCACCGGCGCAGTGGCCAGGCGCTGTTTGCTATCGTGCAGGGGGGCGTTTCCCTGGAATTGAGGCGAAAGTCAGCCGAATATCTTACCGCGCTGGATTTCCCCGGCTATGCCATCGGCGGTTTGAGCCTGGGTGAACCCAAGGAGGTTACCTGGAACATCACCGGGGAGACGGTAGAACTGTTGCCGAAAGATAAACCGCGTTACCTTATGGGGGTCGGCTCGCCGGAGGATATCATAGAGGCGGTGGCGAGGGGGATAGATATATTTGACAGCGTTCTGCCCACTCGTGTTGCCCGCAACGGCGCGTTGTACACACGGCGGGGGCGCATCAACATAAACAACGCCGGATATAAGAATATGGAAGAGCCACCTGATACAACCTGCAACTGCTATACCTGCAAGAACTTTTCGGCGGCTTATCTGCATCACATGTTTCGCTGCGGAGAGCTGCTGGCGCTGCGGCTGGCTACTCTGCACAACCTTTCCTTTATGCACAGCCTGATGACCGATATTAGAACGGCTATCTTGAATGATACCTTCTCCTCTTTTAAGGACGACTTCCTGAAAAACTACAAGCCGACGAATGAAAAAGTGCGCATAGAGCAGAAAAAGAAATGGCTAAAGGCACACAATTCAGGTAGTTAGTTTAAATCCCCCTTTTTCAAAAAGGGGGAAATATTTTTAGGGGGGACTTCTCCCTTTAATAAAGGGAGATACAGAGGGATTTCCTTAAAATAATTATTATAAAGTTGTTACTTATTATGGTATCCTGCTACTGATGATAACTACATTTTATCTGCCGACGAAAATTATTTTCGGCCCGGGGAGCCTTGCCCGGTTGGGAGCCGAGGCGGCTAAACTGGGGCGAAAGGCAATTCTGGTCAGCGGTAAAAGCAGCCTACGCAAAACCGGCATATTGGATAGTGTTGTTAATGACCTGAAAAAAAATGGTGTTGAAGCCCTTGTTTATGATCGGATTGAACCCAATCCGCGCGCCGCAACCGTAGACCAAGGTGCCAGGCTGGCCCGGGAAGCCGGAATTGATCTGGTTATAGGCATCGGCGGCGGCAGCGCCATGGATGCGGCTAAAGGAATAGTAGTAGCCAGCAGTGGCACCCGCCCGGTATGGGATTATATCGAAAATGATATTGAGGTTGGAGGGGTGGTGCCAAAGCTAATCCTGGTACCGACGGTGGCTGCCAGCGGCTCCGAAGCCAATTGCGGTGCCGTGATTACCAACTGGCAGACACACGAGAAATGCGTGCTCAATAGTCCGCATGTCTACCCTGCAGTCTCCATTGTTGACCCTGAGCTGACGCTCACCCTGCCGGCCAAGCCAACGGCGCAGGGAGGGGTGGACATCTTCTGTCATCTCGTGGAACCATATATCACTGCCGAAGAACCGGCGCCCTTAACTGATGCTATTTTAGAAGCGACTATGAGGCTGGTGGTGGAGTACCTGCCACGGATACTGGCTAAACCGGATGATATCTGCGCCCGCAGCCAGCTTTCCTGGGCAAGCACTATTGCCTGCTCCCCGTTTGTTTCACTTGGCGGCGGTGACGGCGCTATGACCCTCCACGGCATCGAGCATCCGTTAAGCGGTTGCTATGATAGAGCGCATGGTGACGGTCTGGCTGCCCTTCTTCCTGCCTGGATGAGATATACCCGCCTGGTCAGAAAGGAACGCTTCGGGACCCTGGGTAGAAACATTTTTAATCAACCGGATGGCATAACCGCTACCGGGCAATGGCTGCAAAAGACAGGTATGAATATCAGGCTGAGCGAACTTGGTATTGAGCCTGAGCGTATCGCGGAAATAGCCGATAACGCTGTAAAAACCGCCCCTTGGGTTAAAAAACACCCCAATATACTGGATGCCGAAAACATAGCTAAAATTTACCGGGATTCTTACTAATTTATGCTAATGGCAGGCGTCCGGGCTATTGACAAGTATTTACCCTTGTGCTACTATTGTCTTTACCTTCAAAGGTAAGTGTTTATGCAGAAGGGTAATACATAAAAGGTTTCTCTGGTGAACATAACCAGGCAAGTGGCTTGGTGCTTAATCGCCAAGCCGTTTTTTTATGTGTTAAGGACATTAACAACTGAATACTGAATATAGAGTCAAATTTTTAGGGTAAAATAAACAATTGATATAAAGTTAATATCAAGTCTGAAGCAGGTCAAGCATTAAGGGCGCATGGTGGATGCCTTGGCATCAAGGGCCGATGAAGGGCGTGGCAAGGCTGCGAAAAGCCTCGGTAAGCTGTCTAGCAAGCCTAACCGGGGATTCCCGAATGAGGCAACTCGCTCAGGTAAAACCTGGGCACCCCCAGCCGAACACATAGGCTGGGTGGAGGTAAGCGGGGGAAGTGAAACATCTCAGTACCCCGAGGAAAGGAAATTATTCCCTTAGTAGTGGCGAACGAACGGGGAAAAGCCTAAACCTTTTAAGCTTAGTGGTTCTAAGACTTATGCTTAAAAGGGGTTGTAAGGCAGGTGGGGTCTGGCTCAGACCGGACCAGGGAGTTACAAACCGAAGTCTAGCCGAAGGTTTCTGGAAAGAACAACCGTAGAGGGTGATAGTCCTGTAGGCGAAAGGCGTAGGCTCCTTATCTGTTCTTGAGTACCACGGGACACGAGGAATCTTGTGGGAAGCTACCCTGACCACAGGGTAAGGCTAAATACCCTTGATGACCGATAGTGAACTAGTACCGTGAGGGAAAGGTGAAAAATACCCCGGGAGGGGAGTGAAATAGATCTGAAACCGTGTGCTTACAAGCAGTCAGAGGTTGCCTTCGGGCGACTGATGGCGTGCCTATTGAAGAATGAGCCGACGAGTTAATCTATGTAGCCGGTTAAGCAATTAAG